>JAGWNV010000036.1 GCA_028872975.1 Acidobacteriota bacterium | reverse complement strand
GTCGGCGGCGGCGCCGGCCAGGGGCTCGGCGGCGCTGGGTCCGGGGGTGCCGACGGGAGACTCGTCCACGGGGCGGCCATGGTACCGGCCCCTTCCCCTCCTAGGATGCGACCGATGGGCAAGGGGGTGTCGCCGCCGGTGGCGCTGGTGGGCGACGACATGGTCGTCCCCTGCCTCGACGGGACCGACCGCCGCTACGTCAACCTCGACAGCGCGGCCTCCACCTCGGCCCTTCCCGCCGTCGTCGACGCCGTCGAGCGCTTCGTCCCCCAGTACTCGAGCGTGCACCGGGGTGCCGGCTACAAGTCCCGGCGGTCCACCGCCGCCTACGAGGAGGCCCGCGCCGCCCTCCTCGCCTTCGCCGCCGGGGACCCCGAGCACGACGTGGCCATCGTCTGCCGCAACACCACAGAGGCCATCAACCACCTCGCCTACCGGCTGCGCCTCGAGCCCGACGACGTGGTGCTCACCACCGTGGTGGAGCACCACGCCAACCTCCTGCCCTGGGGGCGGGTGGCGACGAGGCGCTACGTCGAGTGCGGCACCGACGGGACCTTCTCGGTCGACGACGTGGTGGCCGGCCTCGACGCCGGCCCCCGGCCGCGCCTGCTGGCGGTGACCGGCGCCTCCAACGTGACGGGCTGGCTCCCCGACCTGGCCGGCATCGTGGCCGCCGCCCGGGAGCGGGGCGTCCCCGTGCTCGTCGACGCCGCCCAGCTCGCCCCCCACCGCCCCATCCCCCCCGGCGCCGACTACGTGGCCTTCAGCGGCCACAAGCTCTACGCCCCCTTCGGGGCGGGCGCCCTCGTGGGCCGCCGTGCCACCTTCGCCGACGGCGACCCCTTCCTGGCCGGCGGCGGCGCCGTGGACCTCGTCGACCTCGACGAGGTCGTCTGGAGCGCGCCCCCCGAGCGCGAGGAGGCGGGGTCGCCCAACGTCGTGGGCGCCGTCGCCCTGCACGCGGCGATCGACGAGCTCGGCCGCATCGGGTGGGAGTCGCTCGTCGCCCACGAGGAGGCCCTGGCGCGGCGCCTGCGCGGCGGGCTCGCCGCCACCCCGGGGGTGCGCCTGCTCGGGCCACCGCCGGAGGCGGGCACCCTGGCCATCGCCACCTTCGTGGTGGAAGGGGCCCATCACGCCCTGGTGGCGGCCCGGCTGAGCGCCGAGCACGGGATCGGGGTCCGCCACGGATGCTTCTGCGCCCATCCCTACCTGATCCGGCTCCTCGGCCTGGCCCACGACGAGGTCGACCGCTACCGGGCCGCCCTGCGCACCGGCGACCACCGGACCATGCCGGGGGCGGTGCGGGCCAGCTGCGGCATCGCCACCACCGATGCCGACGTGGACGCCCTCCTCGCCGCGGTGGCCCAGGTTGCCGCCGAGGCGGCCGGCGGCTCGGCGGGGGTGCCCGCCTACGAGCAGGACCCGGTCACCGGCGACTTCTGGCCCGTCTCGGACCGCCCCGGCTGGCAAGCCGCCGACCGGGGCCCGGGGGCCTCCTGCGCCGTCGGGTGAGAGGGACCCGGGCCGGCCTGGGTAGGGTCGAAACCCGATGGCACACGACCGCCTGAGCCCCCTCGACTCCTCCTTCCTCCACGCCGAGGACAGCGTGAGCCACATGCACATCGGCTCCGTCGGCGTCTTCGAGGGGCCCCCGCCGCCCTTCGAGGAGTTGCGGTCGATGCTGGAGGGGAAGCTGGCCCTCGTCCCCCGCTACCGCCAGGTGGTCCGGTTCGTGCCCCTCGACCTGGGCAGGCCGGTGTGGGTCGACGACGACCACTTCTCGATCGACTACCACCTGCGCCACACGGCACTGCCCGCCCCGGGCGACGACGACAAGCTCCGGGCCCTCGTGAGCCGGGTCATGTCCCAGCCCCTCGACCGCAGCCGCCCGCTGTGGGAGATCTGGATGGCCGAGGGCGCCGCCGACGGCCGGTGGGCGCTCATCGCCAAGACCCACCACGCACTCGTCGACGGGGTGTCGGGCACCGAGCTGCTGGCCGTGATCATGGACCTCAGTCCCGAGGCGACCCCGGCGCCCGAGGACCACTGGTCGCCGCGCCCGGCCCCCGGGGCGGCGCGCCTCGCCGCCGAGGCCGTCGTCGACCTGGCCCGGAGCCCCTACGAGCAGCTGCGCGCCGTCCGCCACGCCACCCGCATGCCGCGACTGGCGCTCCACCAGGCCGGCGACGTCCTGCGGGGACTCAGCTCCTACGCCGGGGTGGTGCGGCCCACCCCGGTGTCGAGCCTGAACGGCCCCCTCGGGCCCCATCGTCGCTACGCCTGGGCCCGGACGTCGGTGGACGAGATCAAGCGGGTCCGCAAGTCCCTGGGCGGGACCTTCAACGACGTGGTGCTGGCCGCCATCAGCCGGGGGTTCCGGGACCTGCTCCTGTCGCGCGGCGAGAGCGTCGACCGGGTGCTGCGGACGCTCGTGCCGGTGTCGGTGCGCGGCCGCGACGACTCGGGGAAGGCGGTGGGCGACAGCACCCTCGCCAACAAGGTCTCCGCCATGTTCGCCGAGCTGCCCGTGGGCGTGGCCGACCCCGTCGAGCGCCTGCACGCCATCACCGCCCAGATGGAGGGGCTCAAGGAGTCCAAGGAGGCCATCGCCGGCGAGGCGCTCACGTCCCTCTCGGGCTTCGCCCCGCCCATGCTCCTCGCCCTGGGCATGCGCCTCGCCACCCGGGTGGCCCAGCGCAACGTGAACACGGTGACCACCAACGTCCCCGGGCCGCAGTTCCCGCTCTACGTCCTCGGGCGCCGGATGGTCGAGGCCTACCCGTACGTGCCCCTGGCCGGCCAGGTGCGCATCGGGGTGGCCATCTTCTCCTACGACGGGAGCGTCACCTTCGGCATCACCGGCGACCGCGACGCCACCGGCGACCTGGACGTGCTCTCGAGCGGGATCGAGCGGGGCATGGACGAGCTGCACAGCCGGTGTCGCTGACCGAGCCGGCGCCGTCCGAGGCGGTGCCCGCCGCCGGGCCGGGGCGGCGCGTGGCCCTGGTGCTCGGCGCCGGCGGCATGGCCGGCATCGCCTTCCACGCCGGGGTGCTCGCCGCCCTCGAGGAGGCCCTGGGCTGGGACCCGCGCCGGGCCGAGCTCGTCGTCGGGACCTCGGCCGGGTCGATCACGGCCACGGGGCTGCGGGCCGGGCTGCCTGCGTCGGACCTCTTCGCCCGCGTCACCGGCGGCCCGCTCTCTCCCGAGGGCCGCACGCTCCTCGCCCCCGTCGACGAGGCCATGGCGGCCGCCACCGCCGGGGTCCATTCGGCGGGCGGCCTGGGGCGGCTCCGCCCGGCGTCCCCGGGCGTGCTGTGGACGGTGGGGCGCCGGCCCTGGGCGATGCGCCCCGGGGCGCTCCTGGCCGGCCTCCTGCCGGCCGGCCGGAACTCGACCGAGGTCATCTCGGCCGGCGTCGACGCCCTGAGCGGCGGGCTGTGGCCCGACAAGCGCACCTGGGTCTGCGCCGTGGCCCTCGACACGGGCCGGCTCACCGTCTTCGGCCGGTCCGGCGCCCCGCCGGCGGGACTGGGCGACGCCGTGGCCGCCTCCTGCGCCATCCCCGGCTACTTCGCCCCCGTCATGGTGGGGGGGCGGCGCTACGTCGACGGCGGCGCCCACTCCACGTCCAACCTCGCCGAGGTGGCCGGCGAGCCCGTCGACCTCGTGATCGTGAGCGCCCCCATGGCCCGGGCCGGGAGCCGGGTGGCGGTCCCGCCCGGGTGGCACGCCCTCACCGCCGTGGGCCGGGAGCTCAACCGCCTGCAACTGGCCGTGGAAGCCCGCCGGGTGCGCGGGCGGGGCGTCCCGGTGATCGCCTTCTCCCCCACGGCGGACGACCGGGGGGTCATGGGGCTCAACCCCCTAGACCCCGAGCGCCGCGCCCCCATCGCCCGCCAGGCCCGGCAGTCGGCGCTGCGCCGCCTGGAGCGGCCCGAGGTCCGCGACCGGCTGGCCCTGCTCGTGGCCTGAGCGGCGCCGGCCCCTCAGCCGGCGGCGTCGGCCCCGGCCACGGCCCGGACGTGCGCCATGCGCTCGCGGTCGAGGGCCTCGGCGGCGGCCTCGTCGTTGGCCATCTCGGCATCGAGGTCCGAGTCGGCGAAGCCCAGCACCCCCATGTCGTCGAAGGCCCGGGTGATGCGCGGCCCCCACAGGCCGATGTCCTTCAGCACCGGGACGATGCGCATGAAGAGGAACCCCCGGAACCGCTTCTGCATCTCGCTCTCGGCCACGTAGGTGGTGAGCTCGGGGGGAAGCTCGAGGCGCTCGAACACCTCCTCGCCGAGGAACCGGTCGCGCATCCGGTAGCAGGCGTCGACACAGAACTCCTCGCGCTCGTCGCGCTCGGCCTGGGTGAGCTGCGGGTAGTAGTCCCGCAGGGCCAACCGGCCGAAGGTGACGTGGCGGGCCTCGTCCTGCATGACATAGGCGTTGATGGCCTTGCCAAGGGGCTCGGTGGCCGTGTTGCGGATGAAGCCGAAGGCGGCCAGCGCCAGGCCCTCGACCAGCACCTGCATCCCCAGGTAGGTCATGTCCCAGCGGCTGTCGGAGATGACGTCGTCGAGGAGGCTCTTCAGGTTCCGGTTGAGGGGGTAGACGAGCTGGAGCTTCTCGTGGAGGTACCGGCTGTAGACCTCGACGTGGCGGGCCTCGTCGATGACCTGGGTGGCGGCGTAGAACTTCGAGTCGATGTCGGGCACGGTCTGGACGATCTTGGCCGTGCAGATGAGCGCCCCCTGCTCGCCGTGCATGAACTGGCTGAACCGCCAGGCCTCGACGTGGTGGCGCATCTCCCCCCGGCGGCGCTCGTCCATGTCGGCCCACCACTTCGTCTCGGCCACGGGGTTGAGCTCGGCAGGGAGCCCCAGGGGGTTGTCGAGGTCGATGTCCACGGACCAGTCGAGGCGGTCCTTGGCGATCCACTGCCGGCGGGTGCCCTTGTCGTAGAGCCGGAGCAGCTGGTCCCGCCCCCCCGTGTAGTCGAAGTCGAAGACCGTCGTGGCCGGAGAGAGCAGCGACCACTGCTCGTCCGGCTCGGCCGGCCCTCCGGGCCCGCTGCGTCGGTCGCCGGTCATGGCCCTCCTTCCGCCCCCGTCCGGCGCCGCCCTGGAGCCGGACGTGCCCAGGCTACGACGGCACCGCCGGGGACGGCGAGCCGCCGGCGATCTCGTAGGACCACAGCTCAGAGGAGACAGACACCGGCCCGCCGTGGGGGGAGGGGCGACCGGCCCCGGCATGGCCGTGGGCGAAGGCGGGCGAGGAGACCCAGCCGGCGAAGGACTCCTCGTCGCGCCAGCGGGTCACGACGAGCCACTGCCGGCGCCCGTCGGTGGGCCGCAGGAGCTCGAAGCCCTCGAAGCCGGGCTGGCCGTCCACGGCCCCGGCGCGCGCCGCGAAGCGCCGGGCCAGCTCGTCACCGGCCTCCTCGGGAACGGTGATGGCGTTGATCTTGACGACCGTCATGGACGCGATCTGAGCAGATCGCCGTCCTGGACGCTCATCCGGCCCGCTCGGCCCGGAAGTGGTGCACCACGGCGTCGGGGCCGGGGAAGAAGACCCCTTCGTGCCCGTCGTCCTCCCAGCGCACCAGATAGGGCGGCCCGCCGTCCTCGCCGCGCACGACGAGGACCTCCGCTCCCCGGTCGGGCTCGCCGACGCGATGTCCCTTCACGACGATGCGGTCGCCGACGGCAGCCTGCATGTCCCTGCCTCCTCTCCGGGCGTCGCGGGGAGGACGCCCGCTACTGCCAACGTCCGCGGCGCCGGCCGGGTGGGCCAGGGTCCAAGGTCCCTCGGCACTCCGGGGCTGTGACGTTCGGCTCTGGGCGGGCGGCGGCCACCTGGCGACCATGTCGGGGAGGAGGCGCAGGTGGCGATGTGGTGGCAACGCGAACAGCAGGGGGAGGGCGCCTGGGGCGACGAGCTCCGCCTCGTCGAGGAGGCCGAGGCCTTCCTGGGCGGCTGGCTCATCGAGGAGACCGCCGACTGGTGGCAGCCGCTGCCCGGATGGGTCCTGCTCAACGTCCTCGCCCACGCCAAGCGGGGCGATATCGGCCGGCTCACCGACGGCAGGCGGGGCTGGGCCCTCGCCTACCTGGCCGAGGAGGTCCTCGAGGCCGCCCCCACCCGCGGCCAGCTCGTCGAGCTCCAGCGCGAGGCCCTCGTCCCCCTCGAGCTGGCCCTGCTCGGCGACGGCGATCCCGGCGCCGACAGCAGGGCGGTGCTCGTGGAGCGGACCCTCGGGGCCATCCGCCAGTTCCGCCAGCACACCTCGCGCTGAGCACGCCCACAATCCCGCCCCCCGCCGCCCGTTTCCCATGAGGGACGGCGCCGCCCGTCCCCGCGGGGCGCGCCGGCTCGGCGCCGCCCACCGGGAGAAGGAGGCGGGCATGGCGCCACATGCGGCAGGGAAGCTGGCGGCAGGGGCGGTTGCGGCGGGAGCGGTCCTCCTCGCCGTGGTGCCGGGGGTGGCCACGGCCGGCGACGGCCCCGGGCAGTACCCGGTCCCGTGGACCTTCGCCGCCGCCGTCCCGGCCGGGATGCAGGACGGGCCGGACGTCCCGCCCCCGGGGTCCCACGACGCCGGCCAGCCCTGCTCGTCGGCGGCGCACCCCGAGCCGGTCGTCCTCGTGCACGGACTGGCCGCCGACCAGAGCGAGAACTGGCAGACCATCGCCCCGTTCCTCTCCGACAACGGCTACTGCGTCTACTCCCTCACCTACGGCAACAACGCCTCGGCGCCCCGGCCCTTCGACCAGGTCGGCGGCCTGGCGGACATGACCAGGAGCGCCCAGGTGCTCGCCGCATTCGTCCAGCAGGTCCTGGCCGTCACTCACGCCGCCAAGGTCGACGTCGTCGGCCACTCCGAGGGCGGCACCATGCCCGACTGGTACTTGAAGTTCGACGGCGGCTCCCGCTATGTCGACCACTTCGTGGCCCTCAGCGGCGTCCTCCACGGCACGCAGTTCTGGGGGGCGGGCGCCGCCTACGCCCTCGGCCAGGCCTACGGCTCGCCGGGCTCGGCCCCCCAGATCGCCGCCCTCCTCACCACCGGGTGCACCTCCTGCGACGAGTTCCTGCCCACCTCGCCGTGGATGAAGGCGCTCGACGACCCCGGCACGTCGGGCCCGGCCTCGGCCCCGGCCACCGTCTGCCCCTACGACGGCGCCTCGGTGGAAGGGGTCTCCTACACGTCGATCGCCACGACCAACGACGAGCTGGTGCGCCCCCCCACGAGCGACTTCATCGACCCCCGGTGCGCCAACGCGCACAACATCCTCGTCCAGGACCAGTGCGCCGCCGACCAGGCCGACCACATCTCCATCGCCGCCGACCCCGTCGCCGCCCAGGACATCCTGAACGCCCTCGACCCGCAGACGGCCCGCCCCGTCATCTGCTACCCGGTGCTGCCCGCCGTCGGCTGAGCCCCGCCCCGCCCGGGCCGCTCAGCCGAGCGCCATCGGCTCGGACTCGGGCTCCTTGCCGTGCCGGGTGACGAAGGCCCGGTCGCGAAGCGGCACCTCCTGGAGCAGCCACGACAGCGCGAAGGCGGCCGCCGCGAAGGGCACCCCGATCAGGAACACGAGGACCAGGGAGTGGCTGAAGGCGAGCACGTACCCGTGGTGGACGGCCGGGGGGAGGGCGTCGAGCTGGGCCGGGTTCAGCGCGATGTCGTGCCCGTGGAGGTGGGCCAGCGCCGAGGCGGGGAGGTACTTGGGCAGCTCGGCGAAGAGCCGGCTGCTGAAGATGGCGCCGAACAGCGCCACGCCGAAGGAGCCCCCGATGGAGCGGAAGAAGGTGGCCGCCGAGGTGGCGGTGCCCAGGTACTCGTAGGAGACGGCGTTCTGCACGGCGACGACGAGGACCTGCATCACCGACCCCACCCCGAAGCCGACCACGAACATGGCGAGTGAGGACTCGACCAGCGTGGTGGCCGGGCTCATGAGCGCCAGCAGGGAGAGGCCCACCGCCATGATGGCGGTGCCCACGACGGGGAAGACCTTGTAGCGCCCCCAGCGGGTCACGAGTCGGCCGCTCGTGATGAAGGTGATGAGCATCCCGACCACCATGGGCAACAGCTCCAGGCCCGAGCTCGTCGGCGTGGCCCCGTGGACGGTCTGGAGGTAGAGGGGGATGTAGATGATGGCGCCGAACATGAGGAACCCCACGACGAAGCCGATTGCGCTCGTGACGCTGAAGACCCGGTTGCGGAAGAGGGCCATGGGGATGACGGGCTCGGCGGCCCGGAGCTCCACCAGGCAGAAGACCACGATGAGGACGACCGACCCCACCGCCAGAGAGACGATGGGCGCCGAGGCCCACGGGTAGGTGCTCCCGCCCCAGGTGGTGAGGAGGATGAGGCCGGTCACCGCCGCGCTCAGCAGGGCCGTCCCCAGGTAGTCGATGGCGTGTTCGGTCCGCTTGACCGGGATGTGGAGCACGCTGGCGATGGCGAAGAGGGCGACGATGCCGATGGGCACGTTGATGTAGAAGACCCACCGCCAGCTCACGTCCTGGGTGAACACGCCCCCGAGGAGCGGCCCGGCGACGCTCGTGAGCCCGAAGACGGCCCCGAAGTAGCCGATGTACCGGCCCCGCTGGCGGGGGCTGATCACGTCGCCGGTGATGGCCTGGGCGCCCACCATGAGGCCTCCCGCCCCCACCCCCTGGACGGCCCGGCAGGCGATGAGCTCGGCCATCGACTGCGACAGCCCGGCCAGGGCCGAGCCCACCAGGAAGATCACGATGGCCGCCTGGAAGAGCTTCTTGCGCCCGTAGAGGTCGCCGAGCTTCCCCCACAGCGGGGTCGAGATCGTCGAGGTGAGCAGGTAGGCGGTCACCACCCACGACAGGTGGTTGAGCCCGTGGAGGTCGCCGGCGATGGTGGGCAGGGCGGTGGCGACGATGGTCTGGTCGAGCGAGGCCAGGAACATCCCCAGCATGAGGGCGCCGAGGATGACGAGGATCCGCCGGTGCTCGGCGGCCGAGACCTCCCCGTCGTCGAGGGCCGCCGGCGCGGCGGCGTCGACCTCGGTGGTCACGGGCGCCCCTCGGCCGGCACGGCGATGGTGGCGGCCAGCTGTTGCAGCAGCCGCGCCAGCTCGGCCCGGTCGGCGGCGGACCAGCCGGCCAGGCGCTCGCCCATCCATTCGGCCTGGGCCCGCTGCAGGCGCTCGATGGTGCGCCGCCCGGCGGCGGTCACGTCGAGGAGGCTGGCCCGGGCGTCGGCGGGGTCGCCCTGGCGCCGGACCAGCCCGGCCCGCTCGAGCTGCTGCACCTTCCTCGTCACCGCCGGGGCGTCGATGGCGAGCCGGTAGGCGAGCTCGGTGACCCGCACCTCGCCCCCCTCGGAGACGAGCTTGAAGAGCACGGCCGCCCCCAGGCGGTCGACGTCCACCCCGGCCTGGCGGCACAGGGTCTCGTGCACCCGGACCTGGGTCATGGCGCGGGCCACCGACACGAGCGCCGAGGCGATCTCCTCGGTGGTGTGCCCGGAGGGGCGGGTGGCGGTCCGGCCGGCCATTAGTTACATGATACAGGCAACTAAGTGAGGCCGGCGAACGGGCTCCCCTCGTCGACGGGCGGCATCTCCTCGGGCATCAACCCGAGGGCCATCACGTCCTCGATCAGCTCGGCGGGCTTCTTGGGCCACCACGGCGGGGACACCGCCCCCTCGATGGACCGGGGGTCGACGGGCCGGTGCTCGTTGGAGGCCAGGTAGACGGCGAAGGCCAGCTGCAGGGTCTTGAGGGCGGCCGTCGGGGAGAGGTCGGGCTGGGTGCCTGACAGGAGCCCGTCGACGAAGCCGGCGGCGGCCCGGGCGAAGCTCACCTCGTAGCGGTCGTCGAGGTCGCTCTCGACCCTCGTCTCCCTGCCACTGCGCAGCACGAGCGGCGGCAGGTCGTGCAGCCGTCCCGACAGCCTGGTGACCCACACGAAGCCGTCGGTGCCCTGGATCTCGAAGAACTCATCGGCGCCGAACCAGTCGCTCTCGATGAACATGCCCGGGGCGTGCTCGACCTCCATGATCCCGAGCAGGTCGTGGCGGGCGTACTCGAGGAGGGCCACCATGGGCGCCTCGAAGAAGAGCCGGCCCTTGCGCACCACGGCCTGCACGCTCGTGACGTCCTCCCCCACCAGCCACATGGCCATGGCGTACTTGTGCATGACGTCGTCGAAGAGGTGGCCACCGGGGCTGCGCTCGTCGAAGCGCCAGATGTAGCCCTCGGGGTCCACCGAGGCCTGGAACTCGGACTCGGTGTGCCCCACCACCGTCTTCACCCGGATGACGGTGGGGGTGCCGATGGCGCCGTCGGCCACGAGCTGGCGGGCCCGCTCCAGGGGCGGGTAGTAGCAGCAGTTCTCGGTGACCCGGAAGGTGACCCCGGCATCGGCGCAGGCCCGGACCATGCGCCGGGCCTCCTCCACCGAGTTGGCGATGGGCTTCTGGCACGAGACGTGCTTGCCGGCCCGGGCGGCGGCCACGACGTGCTCGGCGTGGAGGAAGGTGGGCGTGAGGATCTCCACGGCATCGATCCCGTCGTCGGCGAGGAGGTCGTCGAGGCTCCCGTAGACCTTGGGGACCCCCCAGGTCTTGGCCAGCTCCCTGGCCCGCTCCACCTTGGCGTCGCACAGGGCGACGACGTCGCAGCCCGGGTGCTCGAGATAGCCGGGGACGTTCAGCTGGCTGATGTTCCCGACCCCGACGATGCCGAGGCGCACCTTCTCCATGTGGCCGTCCCCCCCCGCTCGCGACCGATGCAACCGGCACCGCATGGTAATCCCGGCCGGCCGAAGGCGGGCAGCCGGCGGTTAGCATCCCGGCGACGTCGAGGCGAAGGGGGCACACGGTGACGACGGAGGCGACGGCGCGCACCTTGCTCGGGCTCGGCTCGGCCACCCTGGGCGAGTCCGGCGGCGAGCCCCTCCCGCCCAGGATCCGGGCGGTGTGGGGCGGGGCGCGGCTGGCCGCCCCGGCGTTCCCGGTGCGCTGCACGCCCGGCGACAACCTCGCCGTGCACGTGGCCGTGACCCTGGCCCCGGCGGGGAGCGCCCTCGTGGTGGACGTGGGCGACGTGGCCGAGCGCGGCTACTGGGGCGAGGTCCTCACCACCGCCGCCGAGGCCCGGGGGCTGGCCGGCCTCGTGATCGACGGCGGCGTGCGCGACACCGCCGCCCTCGAGGCCCACGGCTTCCCGGTCTTCGCCGCCACCGTGGCGCTGCGCGGCGCCTCCAAGGTGGCGGCCGGGACGGCGGGGATCGGCACCGACGTCGCCGGCGTCCGGGTCGAGGCCGGGGACTGGGTGGTGGGAGACGCAGACGGCGTCGTCGTCGTCGCCGCCGGCTCGCTCGGCGACGTCATCGGGAGGGCCGAGGCCCGGGCCGAGAAGGAGGAGGGCCTCTTCGGCGCCCTCCGCCGGAGCGCCACCACCGTGGAGCTGCTCGGCCTCGACCCCGGGCCCGTGCAGGGGCCGGCGGCCCGGGGCCTGGCCCCCTAGGGAGACGGCCCGGCGCCGCCCGTCGCCCCGAACGCCTCGGCGAGCCTCGACGCATCGGCGCAGATCATCGCGAAGGCCCCTTCGGCCATGGCGGCGCCGTGGTGCATGACGTCGGGGACCGCTGCCGTCCATCGGGCGTGCAGGTCCTCGAGCACGCCCGTCACGAGGGTGCGCTTGTCCTCGGGGAGCTCCTTGGCGGCACCGCTGAGGCGGTCGATCAGCACGCCGGCCTGGATGACGTTCGCCGCCCACGTCTCGTCGCGAAGCGCTCCCGACGTGCCGACGATGCCCGGCCCGAGCGACTCGACGGCGACGACGAGCCGCGAGGCGTCGTGACGGAACTCGCGCACGCGCCGGATGCGGTCGACGCGCCGCTGCCAGAGCGTGCTCCCGGCCACCAGCACGACGACGCCGGCCACGACGCCGAGGACGATCGCTCCCATCGTCTCTCAGCTTTCCATCCCGTCGCCCGCCCCCGCCGGGATCAGGGGACGGCGGGCAGCACCGGGTGCGGCGGGGCGACGCCGGCCAGGACGTCGCAGACCTGGCGGCAGGCGAGCCTGGCCATGGTGCGCCGGGTGGTGAAGGTGGCGCTGCCGATGTGGGGGAGCAGCACCGTCCGAGGCGCCGCCAGGAGCCGGGGGTGAACGGCGGGTTCGCGCTCGTAGACGTCGAGCCCGGCGGCGAAGATCGTGCCCGACTCGAGGGCGGCGGCCAGCGCCTCCTCGTCGACCACGGGCCCCCGGGCCGTGTTCACGAGCACCGAGCCGGGGCCCATCCGCTCGAGCTCCCGCGGCCCGATGAGGTGGCGGGTGGCGTCGGTGAGCGGCACGTGGAGGCTCACGATGTCGGTCCGCTCCAGCAGGTCGTCGAGGCCGGCCACGTAGCCGGGCTCCCCCGTCGGCGTCCGGGAGTGGTGCAGGACCGTCATGCCGAACCCCGCCCCCCGGGTGGCCACGGCCCGGCCGATGCGCCCGTAGCCGACGATCCCGAGCACGGCCCCGGCCACGTCGCGGCCCAGGTACTTGTCGATGCCCCACCCGGTGAACCGCCCCGCCCGCAGCTCCCGCTCGGCGTCCGAGGCGACCCGGGCGGCGGCGAGGACGAGGAGGAAGGCCACGTCGGCGGTGGCCTCGTCGAGCACCCCGGGCGTGTTGCAGACCACGATCCCGAGGCGCGCCGCTGCCGTCACGTCGATGTTGTCGTAGCCGACGGCGACGTTGGCGACGACCTTGAGCCGCCCGGCCGCCCCCCGCTCGAGCACGCCCTCGTCCACCTGCTCGTCGAGGAGGCACACGAGGCCGTCGACGTCGGGCACGGCGGCAGCCAGCTCGTCGTGCGCCCAGGGGAGCTCCCGCACGCCCCCGAGCACGTGGTGGCCGGCGGCCAGGAGGGGCTCGGTCCCGCCGTCGGGGAGCCGGCGGGTGACGAGGACCTCGGCCACGCCTCAGTGGGTCGTGTAGTTGATGGGCCCGGCGCCGGGGACGCCGACGGCGAAGCAGAAGCAGTGGATGGGGGCGTGGTCCGAGACGGGCCGCAGGCTGTGGACCATGTCGGGCGGGATGTGCACGAGGTCGCCCTGGCCGATCTCGCGCTCCTCGTCGCCGATCGTCATGACGCCCCGGCCGTTCAGCACGTAATAGAACTCGTGGGTGGGGTGCGTGTGGGGGTCGACGTAGCCGCCCCCGGCCACCTCGAACTCGTTCACGAGCTCGAGGAACCCGCCGTCGGTGATCTCCTTCATCTCCTGGGACCTCACCAGCCACCAGACCGGCACCGTCCCGTTGTGCTCGACGACCGGCGCCACGTCCTCGATGCTCCGCACGTCCATCGTCGTCCCCCCTCGTGGCCCCGTACACTGAGCGTCCTGCTCGCCGCAGCAGCGTAGATCACAGGAGGCGTGGAGGATGGGGGACGCCGCACCTGGGACCGGCACCACACCGGCGCAGGGCGCCCCGGCGGGGCGCCGGGTGAAGGCGACGCCGCTCACCGCCGATGGGTGGGCACCGTTCGGGTGGCTGCCGGTCGACGACACCGACCCCGCCGACGGCGCCCACCGGCTGGCCTTCGTGTGGGAGGACCCCCACGTGAACGTCATCGGCCACGGCGCGGCGGAGATCGTCCGGGCCGGCGGCGTCCTGCACTGCCCGGAGATGTACCGCCACGACACCCACACCCAGGTGCTCTTGGTCCTCGACGTGCCGGCGGTGGTGGCAGTGGCGCCCCGCCAGGTCACCTTCGACGACGCCGGAGACGCCGGGGAGATCCGGGCCTTCCTGCTCGAGCCGCTCGACGCCTTCGTCCTCGAGCGGGGCACCTGGCACTGGGGGCCGTTCCCCGCCGAGGCCGACGCCGTCCGCCTCTTCAACGTCCAGGGCCTGCGCTACGCCGAGGACAACACCCGGATCGACCTCGAGGCGCTCGGCGCCGCCGTCGACGTCGTCCTGCCCGGCGCCGGCTGACTACCCGGCCGCCGCCAGCCGGCGGAGGATCTGGGCGATCTGCTCGTCCTGGGCGATGAGGTGCTTCTGGATCTGGCGCGCCTCGTGCAGCACGGCGTCGGCGTCCTGGTAGGTCTCCTCGGCGCGCTTGTCCGCCGTCGCCGCCTGGATGTTCTGCCCCACGATGATGATGGGCAGGAGCACCAACTGGAGGAAGCTGCTCGAGATCCACAAGATGAGGTTCTGGGTCGAGTGGATGTTCGAGGGCAGGCTGATGAGGGCGATGGAGGCGAAGGCGTAGGCGCACCACATGGTGCCGACGATGACGGTGATGCGCAGCCCGAAGCGGGCGTTGAACCGGACGAACGGGTTGGGGTGGTGGAGCTTGCGCTGGTCGCTCGTCTTGACCGGCCCCCGGCGCCTGCGTTCGGCCTCGTGGGGATGGGGCTCGTAGGTGAACGTGGTGGACATGGGCGAATTGTCGCGTGACAGTGACAAGGTGGAGCGGACCGGGGACCGGGGTGTGCCCGCCGTGGACATGGCCTCGGGGCCCCTCGCCGCCGACGCCGCCCGGTCCTTCGCCGCCGCCCTCCGGCGCCCGGGCCAGGACGCCGACGTCTACGCCTGGGGCGTGGCGCTGTGCCAGGCGGTCACCGGCCGGCCCCCGACGAGCGGGCCGGCGCCCCGGCCGTCGGGCATGCCGGCCGAGCTCGACCTCGTCGTCCGCCGTGCCACCGCCGCCGATCCCGCCTTCCGCTTCCCGAGCG
>JAGWNV010000307.1 GCA_028872975.1 Acidobacteriota bacterium | reverse complement strand
GCCGACACCCCCCGGTAGGCCCGGGCCCGGGCCTCGGCGGCGGTGTCGCCGAGGGCGGTCACCGAGAGCACCCGGCCCCCCGAGGTCACGACCGCGGCGGGCTCCCCCACCCCGCCGGCCCGGGCCGTGCCGGCATGGAAGACCGTCACCCCCTCGACCGCCGCGGCGCGGTCGAGGCCGGTGATCCGGTCCCCGGTCCGCGGCGATTCGGGGTAGCCGGCGGAGGCGAGCACCACGCACACCGCGGCGGCGTCGACGAAACGGGGGACGGACACCAGCGAGCCGGCGGCCGCCTCGGCGAGCAGCCCGGCCAGGTCGCCCTCCAGGCGGGGCAGCACCACCTGGGTCTCGGGGTCGCCGAAGCGCACGTTGAACTCGAGCACCTTGGGCCCGTCGGGGGTGAGCATGATGCCGGCGTAGAGGACCCCCCGGTAGTCGATGCCCCGGGCCCGGAGGGCGGCCACCAGAGGGGCCACCGCCTCGTCCAGCAGCCGGGCCACCAACCCCCCGTCCACCGGGGGGACCGGCGAGTACGCCCCCATGCCCCCGGTGTTGGGTCCCCGGTCGTGGTCCCGGAGCCGCTTGAAGTCCCGGGCCGGGGCGAGGGCGGCCAGCCGCCGCCCGTCGCACAGGACCAGCAGCGAGCACTCCGGCCCGGTCATCCCCTCTTCGACCACCACCCGCCGGCCGGCGTCGCCGAAGGCGCCCCCGGAGAGCTTGGCGTCGATGTCGGCCTCGGCCTCGGCCAGCGTGTCGGTGACCAGCACGCCCTTGCCGGCGGCCAGCCCGTCGGTCTTGACCACCCACGGGCCCGGCAGGCCGCGCAGGAAGGACTTCGCCGATGCCGGGTCGTCGAAGGCGCCGTAGCGGGCGGTGGGCACGCCGGCCTCGGACAGCAGCTCCTTCATGAAGGCCTTGGACCCTTCGAGCCGGGCCCCGTCGGCGCCGGGTCCGAAGACCAGGCCCCCGGCGGCCCGCAACCGGTCGGCCAGCCCGTCGACCAGCGGCGCCTCGGGCCCGATGACGTAGAGGTCGGCCTCGACCTCCTCTGCGGGCGCGCTGGAACTGGTGATGGTGTGGCCCTCGACGGTCCGGCCGCGGATCCCCGGGTTCCCCGGGGTCACCACCACGTCGGCGGTGCGCCCGAGGACCACGGCCAACGCGTGCTCACGGCCCCCCGACCCCACCACGCACACCCGGTCGATCGCCGTCCCGGTGGCCGCGGGGCCGGCCGTCGACGCAGGGGGAGGTCCGCTCATGCGGCGAAGCGGACGAACTGGTCCCGGCCGGGGCCGACCCCGACCAGTCGGACCGGCGCGCCCACCTGCTCGGCCAGGAAGTGGACGTAGTCGCGGGCCGCCTGGGGCAGGTCGCCGAGCTCGGTGGCCCCCGAGAGGTCCTTCTTCCACCCGGGCAACTCCTCGTAGACGGGGACGGCCTGGTGGAAGGTCGACTGGTGGTAGGGCGGGTGGGTGAACCGCTCGCCGCCGGCCTCGTAGGCCACGCACACCTTGACCGTGTCGAAGGTGTCCAGCACGTCGAGCTTGGTCAGGGCCACCTCGGACAGCGAGTTGACCCGCACCGCCTGGCGCATCATCACCGCGTCGAACCACCCCGGGCGCCGGCGGCGGCCGGTGTTGACCCCGTACTCGTGGCCGCGCTCGACCAGCGTCTCGCCGATGTCGTCGACCAGCTCGGTGGGGAACGGGCCGCTCCCCACCCGGGTCACGTAGGCCTTGGCGATGCCGATGACCTCGTCGATGTAGCGGGGCCCGATCCCCGCCCCGGTGCAGGCGCCGCCCGCCACCGGGTTGGACGAGGTCACGAAGGGGTAGGTCCCGTGGTCGAGATCGAGGAAGGTGGCCTGGGCCCCCTCGAGCAGCACGTGGGCGCCCCGCTCGAGGGCGTCGTGGAGGACCCCGACGGCGTCGGCGACCATCGGGGCCACCCTCGGGGCCAGCTCGTCGAGGTACTTCGCACAGATGTCGTCGGCCGACAGCGGGAGCCGGTTGTACACCTTGGCCAGGACGGCGTTCTTCTCCTTCAGCACCACGTCGAGCTTCTGGCGGAAGATCTTGGGGTCGAGGAGGTCCTGCACCCGCAGCCCGACCCGGGAGGACTTGTCGGCGTAGGCCGGCCCGATCCCCCGCCTGGTGGTCCCGAGCTTGTTCTTGCCCAGGTAGCGCTCGGCGAGCTGGTCCAGCTCGTGGTGGTAGGGCATGATCAGGTGGGCGTTGCCGCTCACCAGCAGCTTGGCGGTGTCGATCCCCTTGGCCGCCAGGGTGTCCACCTCGTCGAGCAGGACGGTCGGGTCGACGACCACCCCGTTGCCGATGACCGGGGTGATGTGGTCGTAGAGGATGCCGCTCGGCACCAGCTGGAGGGCGAAGGTCTCGCCGTCCACCACGATGGTGTGCCCGGCGTTGTGGCCGCCCTGGTAGCGGACGACCAGCTCCATCTCCCTGGCCAGGAGGTCGGTGAGCTTGCCCTTGCCCTCATCACCCCACTGGGTCCCGACGACGACGGTTGCCGGCACGCGCCACTCCTCCGTTGCGAAAGCGGATTACGCACCAGTGTAGCCCGGCACGCCCCGGGGGTCCGGGGGTCCGGGGCCGGGCCGAGCCGATCGCCGGCCCGCCGTCGGGTCCAC
>JAGWNV010000306.1 GCA_028872975.1 Acidobacteriota bacterium | reverse complement strand
TCGACCGGTCCGACCCGCCGGCGTCCCCGTCGGTCACCACGCAGTAGGTCACGGCCACGCCCTTCGACGTCCACAGGGCGACCGACGCGGCCAGGCCGAAGTCGACGTCGTCGGGATGGGCGGTGACGACGAGGACCCGCTCGACACCCGACCAGGAGTCCTCGAGCACCGCGGGTGCGGAGGCGGCCATCGCGGCGATGCTACCGGTGGGTCCGGGCAGCGCCGGGGTGTCGGATCAGGCGGCGCCCTCGGTGGCGGGCGTCCAAGCGACGAGATCGGCGAGGCGGGGGTCGTTGGAGAAGACCTCGACGATGGGGGCGACGAGGCTGAGGCGCTTCTGGATGCGCTCCACCTCGAGGACCTGGTCCCAGAGCACGAGGGTCGCCACCACGCCGCTCCCGCCGGCCCGGGCGGTGCGCCCGGACCGGTGGAGATACGCCTTGTGGTCCTCGGGCGGGTCGTAGTGGACGACGACGTCGACGTCGTCGATGTCGAGGCCCCGGGCGGCCACGTCGGTGGCCACGAGCACGTGGAGCTTCCCGGCGCTGAACTGCGCCAGGGCCTTCTCCCGGCTCTGCTGGCGCAGGTCCCCGTGGATGGCGGCGGCCCGCACCCCCTCGCGGTCGAGGGCCTCGACGAGGCGGTCGGCGCCCCGCTTGGTCCGGACGAAGACGAGGGCCTTGGCGGCCCCCCGGCAGATCGCCGCGGTCACCTTCACCTTGTCCATCTGGTGGACCTGGAGGAAGCGGTGCTCCATCGAGTCCACGGTGGTGGTGGCCGAGACCACCTCGTGGCGCACCGGGTCGGTGAGGTGGCGGCGGACGAGGCGGTCCACGTCGCCGTCGAGGGTGGCCGAGAACAGCATGGTCTGATGGGGCCCGGCGATGCGCCGCAGCAGCCAGTCCACCTGGGGCAGGAACCCCATGTCGGCCATCCGGTCGGCCTCGTCGAGGACGGCCACCTCCACGTCCTCGAGCGACGCCTCCTTGCGCTCGCCGAGGTCGATGAGCCGGCCCGGGGTGGCGATCACCACGTCGGCGCCCTTGCGGAGCTTCTTGATCTGCCGCTCGATGTCGGCGCCGCCGTAGACGACGGCCACCTTGCGTCCGACCACCTCGGCCAGGGGGGCGAGGACTTCGCCCACCTGCACGGCGAGCTCCCGGGTGGGCACGAGGACGAGCGCCCGGGGGCGCCCCGGTGCCGCCTTCGAGGCCCGCATGAGAAGGGGCAGGCCGAAGGCGAGGGTCTTGCCCGAGCCGGTCTTGGCCTTGCCGCAGACGTCCCGGCCGGCGAGGCCGTCGCCGATGGTGAGGGCCTGGACGGGGAAGGGGGTGGTGATGCCCTGGCGGTCGAGCTCCTCGACGAGGGCGGGAGCGACGCCGAGCTCGGCGAAGCTCCGGAGGGGGATGGCGGGGACGATGACGGCGTCCTCCGCCATGTGGTCGGTCTGGGTCACGTGTCTCGCTCTCGATGGTGACGGCCGCCGCAGTTCGGCCGGCCGGGCGGGTCCGCCTCGGGACTCCGCCAGCACCTCGGAGGCCTCACGAAGATCGGGTGAGGAAGACCCCGCTGCGCGGTGACCTCACCGCACAACGCGCCACCAGTCTAGCGTGGCCGCTCCCTGTAGAGGGAGGACCCCGAGGCCACGAACTCCACGGCCTTGGACCGCATCCCCTCCTGGAGGGCCTCCTCGGGGCTCACCCCCTGCTCCTCGGCCAGGCGCCGGACGTCGTGGCTGATCCGCATGGAGCAGAACTTCGGCCCGCACATCGAGCAGAAGTGGGCGGTCTTGGCCGGGGCGGCCGGGAGGGTCTCGTCGTGGTAGGCCCGGGCCGTCTCGGGGTCCATGGCCAGGTCGAACTGGTCCTCCCAGCGGAACTCGAAGCGGGCCTTGGACAGGGCGTCGTCCCACGCCTGGGCGCCGGGGTGGCCCTTGGCCAGGTCGGCGGCGTGGGCGGCGATCTTGTAGGCGATCATCCCCGCCTTCACGTCGTCGCGGTCGGGCAGGCCGAGGTGCTCCTTGGGCGTGACGTAACAGAGCATGGCCGTGCCGTGCATGCCGATGACGGCGGCCCCGATGGCCGAGGTGATGTGGTCGTAGCCCGGGGCCACGTCGGTGGTGAGGGGGCCGAGGGTGTAGAAGGGCGCGTCGTGGCAGAGCTCCCGCTGGAGCGTCACGTTCTCGGCCACCTTGTGCAGCGGCACGTGGCCGGGCCCCTCGATCATCACCTGGACGCCGTGGCGCCAGGCCACCTCGGTGAGCTCCCCCAGCGTGGCCAGCTCGGCCAGCTGGGCCTCGTCGTTGGCGTCGGCCACCGACCCCGGCCGCAGCCCGTCGCCGAGGGAGAAGGCGACGTCGTAGGCACCGAGCAACTCGCAGAGCTCCTCGAAGTGGCTGTAGAGGAAGTTCTCCCGGTGATGGGCCAGGCACCAGGCGGCCATGATCGACCCGCCCCGGCTCACGATCCCGGTGACGCGGCGGGCGGTCAGGGGGACGTATCGCAGGAGCACCCCGGCGTGGACGGTGAAGTAGTCGACGCCCTGCTCGCACTGCTCGACGATCGTGTCCCGGTACAGCTCCCAGGTGAGCTCCTCGGGCCGGCCGTCCACCTTCTCGAGGGCCTGGTAGATCGGGACCGTTCCGATGGGCACCGG
>JAGWNV010000305.1 GCA_028872975.1 Acidobacteriota bacterium | reverse complement strand
GAGCACCGACGGCACCCCCACGGTGGCGAGCTCGGCCACGGTGTTGGCGCCGGCCCGGCACACGACGACGTCGGCGGCCACGTAGAAGAGCGGCATCCGGTCCTCGAAGGCGACCTGCCGGTACCACAGGCCCTCCTCCCCCGGCCCGGGTCCGGGCGGCGCCGCCGCCTCGGCCCACGAGGCGTCGCGCCGGCCCACCACGTGATAGACGGCCCGGTCGGCGCGACCGGCCCACAGCCCGGCCAGCGTCACGGCCGCCTCGTTGAGCCGGCGGGCCCCGAGCGAGCCGCCCACCACGCCCACGACGGCCCGGTCCTCGGGGACACCGAGGACGCGCCGGGCCGCCCGCCGGTCGTCTCCGGTGGGCCGCGCCGCCGCCACCACCTCGGGTCGCACCGGCACGCCCGTGACGACGGCCCGCGGCAGGGCGGTGCCGGGGAAGGCCACCGCCGCCACCCGGGCGAAGCGGCCCACCAGCCGGTTGGCAGCGCCGGGCCGGGCGTCGACGTTCACGAGCACGACCGGGACCCCGAGGAGGAAGGCGGCCAGGGCGACGGGCACCGACGCGTACCCGCCCATGGCCACCACCACCGCCGGGCGGCGCGCCGCCACCAGGGCCACGGCGAGGACGACGGCGGCGCCGAGCGAGACCACGGCGACCAGGTTGGAGGACAGCGCCGAGAGGTCGTGGCGGCGCCGGATGCCCCGGCCGGGGAGCAGGGTCACGGGCAGGCCGGCGCCCGACAGGAGCGTGGCGTCGAGGCCGCGGCGGGACCCCACGAGCTCGACGGCGCCCTCGGGGCGGCCCTCGGCGAGGGCCCGGGCCAGGGCCAGGGCCGGGACGAGGTGGCCCCCGGTGCCGCCCCCCGCCACCACGGCGTAGCGGCGCGCCCTCACCGGCGTCGCTGGCGCCGGGGCCGGCCCGGCGCGCCGGCGGCGGCCGGGACCCGTTCGTGGCCGGCCACGTTGAGCAGGATCCCGGCGGCGACCATGGTGATCACGAGCGACGAGCCCCCGAAGGAGACGAAAGGCAGGGGGATGCCCGTCACCGGGAGGATGCCGATGACGGCGCCGATGTTGATGACGGCCTGGCTGGAGATCCAGCACGTGGCCGCCACGGCGACGAGGCTCCCGAACCGGTCGGGGGCGCGGCTGGCGGTCCGCAGCCCCAGCCAGGCGAGGGCCAGGAACAGCCCGAGCACCACGAGGGCCCCGAGGAGCCCGCCGTCCTCCCCCACCACGGAGAAGATGAAGTCGGTGTGGGCGTTGGGCAGGAGCCCCCACTGCTGGTGGCCCCCGCCGAGCCCGAGCCCGAAGAGCCGCCCCGAGCCGAGGCCGACGAGCGACTGGACCACCTGGTAGCCCGAGCCCTGGGCGTGGGAGAAGGGGTTCACGAAGGAGAACAGCCGGGCCCGCCGGTAGGGGGCGGCCAGCGCCACCACCCCGCCGAGCACGGCGATGACGGCGAGGGACTTGAGCACGGGCCGCACCGGCACGCCGGCGGCGAAGAGCAGCGAGAAGGTGATGCACACGAGCACGATGGCGGTGCCCATGTCGGGCTGGGCCAGCACGAGCAGCCCGGCGACGGCGAGCAGCGCCAGGAGCGGGCCCACCACCCGGCGCACCTCGCCGACGAGATGGGCGCGGCGGGTGAGGAGGTCGGCGGCGAACACCGACAGGGCGAGCTTCATGAGCTCCGAGGGCTGGAGGCGAAGGAGCCCGACCCCGACCCAGCGGCTCGACCCGCCCGACGAGACCCCGACACCGGGGACGAGCACGGCGAGCAGGAGCACGAAGGTGCCGAGCAGCAGCACGACCCGGGGCCGGCGCCACCGGTCGTAGGGCACCCGGGCGCACGCCCACAGTGCCGCCACCCCGAGCACCATCCACAGCGCCTGGCGCTCGAAGATCGTCCATACCGACCCGTAGTACTGCAGCGACGTGTAGGCCGACGCGCACAGCACCATGACGAGTCCGAGCGCGCACAGGCTGCCGATCACCCACACGAGAGCGCGTCGCGTGCCCACCTCGCCCCGCCGCCGTCGCGCCGGGGCGGCGCCGTCGCCTCCCCGCAGGAGTGTGAGGACCGGCGCCCGCCGTCCCTCCTTGTGCCGGCGCGGCGACGCTGCCGCCGGGCTCACGGCCGTCGCCCGGCGTCGGGCGGCCCGCCCCCGGCCGACGCGGCGACGAGGCGGCGCCGGACCTCCCCGGCGAAGTCGTCACCACGCTCGGCATAGGAGCCGTACCAGTCGAACGACGTGCAGGCGGGCGACAGCACCACGGCGTCCCCCGCCTCGGCGAGGGCCCCGGCCAGGCCGACGGCCTCGGCCATGGAGGAGGCCTCGTGCACGGCCGTGGCGCCCTCGAAGGCGGCCGACACCTCGGCGGCGGCCTCTCCCATGGCGACGACGGCCCGCAGCCGCGGCGCCAGGCCCCGCAGCGGCGACAGGTCGAGGCCCTTGTTGCGCCCGCCGGCGATCAGCACGGCGGTGTCGAAGCCCGACAGGTCGGCGAGCACTGCGGCGGGCGTGGTCGCCTTCGAGTCGTCGTAGAACCGCACGCCCTTAGCCTCCCCCACCAGCTCCAGCCGATGGGGGAGCCCCCGGAAGTCCCGCAACGCCAGGGCGCACCCCTCGAGGTGCGCGCCCGCCGACTCGGCCGTA
>JAGWNV010000304.1 GCA_028872975.1 Acidobacteriota bacterium | reverse complement strand
CGTCGAAGGGGACGCCCTTGGCCGCCGCCGACTGGCGGCCGACGATGGAGAGCACGCCGGCCAGCTGGGCCGGGCCCATCACCGCCGAGCGGGCGTTGGGCCAGGCGAACAGGAAGCGGGGGTCGTAGGCGCGGCCGCACATCCCGTAGTTGCCGGCCCCGTAGGAGGCGCCGATGTTGACGGTCAGGTGGGGCACCGACGAATTGGAGACGGCGTTGATCATCATCGCCCCGTGCTTGATGATCCCCGCCTGCTCGTACTCCTTGCCCACCATGTACCCGGTGGTGTTCTGGAGGAAGACCAGGGGCACGTCGACCTGGTTGGCCAGCTGGATGAACTGGGTGGCCTTGTGGGCCTCCTCGGAGAAGAGGACCCCCCGGTGGTTGGCCAGGATCCCGACCGGGTAGCCGTGGATGGAGGCCCAACCGGTGACCAGGCTGGCGCCGTAGAGCGGTTTGAACTCGTCGAACCGGGAGCCGTCGACCACCCGGGCCAGGACCTCGCGGGGGTCGAAGGGGACCTTCGGGTCGGCCGAGGCGATGCCCAGCAGCTCGTCGGGGTCGTGGGCGGGCTCGTCGGCCGGCTGGCTCGGGCCCGGGCCGTGTTTGCGCCAATTCAACCGGCTCACGATCTGGCGGCCCAGGCGGATGGCATCGACCTCGTCGGCGGCCAGGTAGTCGGCCAGGCCGGAGACCCGGGCATGCATGGAGGCCCCTCCGAGCTCCTCGTCGGTCGACTCCTCGCCGGTCGCCATCTTGACCAGCGGTGGCCCGCCGAGGAAGACCTTGGAGCGTTGCTCGATCATCACGATGTAGTCGCTCATGCCCGGGACGTAGGCGCCGCCGGCGGTCGAGTTGCCGAAGACGATGGCGACGGTGGGCAGGGCGGCGGCGGAGCTGCGGGTCAGGTCCCGGAAGGCGCGGCCCCCGGGGATGAACAATTCGGCCTGGGCGGGCAGGTCGGCGCCGCCCGACTCCACCAGGTTGATCACCGGGAGACGGTTCTGCAGGGCGATGTCCGAGGCGCGGGCGCCCTTGCGGAACGAGTAGGGGTTCATGGCGCCGCCCCGCACCGTCGGGTCGTGGGCCGACACCAGGCACTCGACCCCTTCGACGACGCCGATCCCGACGACCGAGGACGCCCCGACCCGGTACTCGGTACCCCAGGCGGCCAGGGCCGAGAGCTCGAGGAAGGCCGAGTCGCGGTCGAGGAGGAGCTCGATCCGCTCCCGGGCCAGGAGCTTGCCCCGCTCCCGGTGCCGGGCCACGTACTGCTCGCCCCCGCCCGCCCGGGTGGCCGCCAGCTGCTCGTCGATGGTCCCGAGGGCCTCGGTGAGGGCGCGCTCGTTGGCCCGGAAGGTCTCCGAGCTCGGGTCGATGGTGGTGGGGAGGACGGGCATCGGATGGTTGGTCGCCGCCGACCGGGCCGGCAGCGGGTGAGGTCTGGTGTCGGTCGGGGCCGGAGGGCCCGGGTGCCGAGTCGCACGCTTCCCGCCGACGTGGGAAGAATAGGCCCCATGAAGTTTGCGCCGCGCCAGGCCGTGGACCGACCACCGTGGGAGCGAGCCGGGCGGGGCGGCCCGTGGTGATCCGCACCTATCCCCAGAGCGACCCGGCCGCTCCGGCCCTGGACGGGGCAGCCGGCCGCCCGGGTGGTGGGGAGCCGGGGCGCCGGCTCTCGGCGGTGGTGCTGGCCGCGGGGGAGGGCACCCGCATGCGCTCGGCCCGGCCCAAGCCCCTGCACCGGCTGTGCGGGCGGCCGATGGTCCTCCACGTGCTCGACGCTCTGGCCGAGCTGTCGGTGGCCCGGGTGGTGGTGGTCGTCGGGCACCGGGCCGAGTGGGTGACCAAGACCCTCGTGGAGCACGCGCCGGCGGGCATGTCGATCGAGTTCGTCGAACAGGTCGAGCAGCGGGGGACCGGGGACGCCATGTCGGTGGCGCTGACCGGTCTGCCCGACGACGAGGGCGACGACGACGGGGACGTGGTGGTGCTGCCGGGCGACACTCCGCTGCTCCGGCCGGCGACCCTGGCCGGGCTGGTCCGCCAACACCGCGCCTCGGGTGCGGCCGCGACCCTGCTGACCGCCGTGCTCGACGACCCCACCGGTTACGGCCGGGTGGTGAGGGGGAGGGACGACACGGTGGCCCGGGTGGTCGAGCACGGGGACGCCGTCGGGGACGAGTTGGACGTCCACGAGATCAATACGTCGATCTACTGCTTCCGCCGGAGTGTGCTCTCCCCCTCGCTGCGCCGGCTCAGCCCGGCCAACGCCCAGGGCGAGTACTACCTGACCGACGTGGTCGAGGTCCTCTACGCGGCCGGCCACCGGGTCGGCTCGGTCGTCGTCGAGGACACGATGGAGGTCGCCGGCGTCAACGACCGGGCCCAGCTGGCCGTGGCCGAGGCCGAGCTGCGCGACCGGATCAACGAGCGGTGGATGCGCCGGGGGGTCACCATGTGGGACCCGGTGACCACCTACATCGACGTGGACGTGACCCTCGCCACCGACGTCGTCCTCCTGCCCGGCGTCATCCTCCAGGGGGCGTGCGTGGTGGGCGAGCACGCCGAGCTCGGTCCCGACGCCCGCCTGGTCGACACGACCGTCGGCGAGGGCGCGGTGGTGACCTCGAGCGTCTGCCGCCGGGCCGTCATCGGACCCGACGCCCGGGTC
>JAGWNV010000035.1 GCA_028872975.1 Acidobacteriota bacterium | reverse complement strand
GCGACGTCGCCCTCTTCGAGAACGACCTTCCCGACCACTACCCTTGAGGCTCGCTGGAGCGGCCCGGCCACGGCCACGCCCGGAGCTTCGGCCCCCGACCCGACCCTCTGAGCGCTGGAGCAAGGTGTGACCGACGCCCCCATCGCCGTCGCCTTCGGCGGTCCTTCGGCCGAGCACGACGTGAGCATCCTGACCGGCCTCCAGGCGGCCCGGGAGCTCTCCCGGACGGGGCGGCAGGTGGTGTGCCTGTACTGGTCGAAGACGGGGGACTGGTGCGCGCTCCCCCCCACGTTGGAGGCGGCCGCCTTCGTCGAGGGGGTCCCCCGCGGCGGCGAGCCCCTCCGGCTCGCCCTCGGCAGCGAAGGGGGCTTCCTCGCCTCGAGCCGGATGGGCCGGCCACGTCCGCTGGCGCTCGACGTGGTGGTGAACTGCTGCCACGGGGGCCCGGGCGAGGACGGCTCGCTCCAGGGCGCCTTCGACCTCGCCGGCATCCGCTACAGCGGGCCGACGGCTGCCGGCGCCGCCCTCGGCATGGACAAGCTGGCCTTCGCCGGCCTCGTCGCCGCCGCCGGGCTGCCGGCGCTGCCGCGCGCCGCGCTCACCCCGGACGGGGCCGTCGGCTTCGACGGCCCCTACATCGTGAAGCCCCGTTTCGGCGGGTCCTCCATCGGGGTCGAGGTGGTGGAGGACATCGACACCGCCAAGGCCCGGCTCCAGGCCAACCCCCACCTGCGCCGGGGGGCCGTGGTGGAGCCCTTCCGCAAGGACCTCTTCGACCTGAACGTGGGGGTCCGGAGCTGGCCGGCGCTCAGCTTCTCGGCGGTAGAACGCCCGCTTCGGTCGGGGACGGGCTCGGAGATCCTCGGCTACGCCGACAAGTACGTGGGCGGCGAGGGCATGGCCAGTGCCCCCCGGGAGCTCCCCGCCGAGCTCCCCGCCGACGTCGGGGCCGAGCTCCGCCGGGCCGCCGGCGTGGTGGCCGACCTCGGCCAGCTGCGGGGCGTGGCCCGGATCGACTTCCTCTCCGACGGCCGGGCCGTCTTCGTGAACGAGGTGAACACCATCCCCGGCTCCCTGGCCCGGTACCTCTGGGTGGACCCGGCCGTGTCCTTCGGCGACCTCCTCGACGACCTCCTCGACGAGGCCCGCCGACGACCGGCCGGGCACCACAGCGCGGCGGGGGCCGACGGCACCGTGCTCCGGGGGGCGGGCGCCATCGCCGCCAAGCTCGCCTAGGCCGATGGCGTTCCCCCGGCGGCTGCTCGCCGACGACGAGGAGGTCGTCCTCGAGCTGCGGCCCCACTGGTCGTCGCTCGGCTGGCCCCTGCCCGCCCTCGCCGTCTCGGTGGCCGCCCTCGTGGCTGCCATGGTGGCCTGGCCGTCGGGGCCGGTGGCCGTCGCCTACGTGCTCGGCGCCCTGTGCGGGGTCTGTGTCGTGTGGTTGGTGGGGCGGAGCATCCGGCGGTCGACGACGAGCCTCGTGCTCACCACCTCCCGCCTCGTCCAGCGGTCGGGAATCCTCGGACGTCGCGGCCGCGACGTCCGACTGACCCGGATCAACGAGATCGGCTACCACCAGACCCTCTGGCAGCGCCTCCTCGGCACCGGGCAGCTCGTGGTCGAGGTCGGTGGCGACCGGGGAGAGCTCCGGTTCGACCACGTCCCCCAGCCCGCCGCCTTCGCCGGGGAGCTGCACGAGCAGCTGGCCGCGCTCCAGGCGCCACGCGGCGACCGGGGCGGGGACCGGCGCGACGACGCCGACGACGCCGGCGCCGACGACGACCGCCGGAGGGACTGGCGCCAGGACCGGGGAGGGGGGACCGACCGGGGCGGTGGCGGGCTGCGGTTCCCCGACGACACGCCTCCCGCCGGGGTGCCGGCGGCGGCCTCCCCCTCGGTCGCCCAGCAGCTCATCGACCTCGACGAGCTGCGCCGGCGGGGCGTGCTCAGCCGGGAGGAGTACGAGGAGAAGCGGGCCCGGCTGGTGGACCGGCTCTAGTCGGGCCGGGACGTCCCGTGCGTCACGGTGGCCCCGGCGCTCGGCCGGACGCGCCATGCCGGGGTGGTGAAGGCGGCCGGGTCGACGGCACCGGGGTGGGCCAGGGCGACGACGCAGCCGCCGAAGCCGGCGCCGGTGAGCCGGGCGCCGTGGACCCCCGGGGTGGCGACGAGCCGACCCACGAGGGCGTCGAGGCCGGGCGTGGACACCTCGAAGTCGTCGCGGAGGCTCCGGTGGCTGGCGGTCATCAGCCGGCCCGCCTCGGCCACGTCGCCGTCGCGCAGGGCCGCCGCGCACCAGCGGACGCGGTCGCACTCGGTGACGACGTGGCGGACGCGGCGGCGCAGGAGGGGGTCGGGCAGCCCCAGGAAGGCGTCGGGACCCAGAGCGCCGAGGGGCCCGAGGCCCCGGGCCGCCGCCTCGCACTCGGCCCGGCGGGCCGCGTAGCCCGACCGGGCCAGGGTGCGGCGCTCGCCGCTGTGGACGACCACCACCTCGGCGTCGGCGGGGACCGGCACCGGCGTCCAGGACAGGTCGGTGAAGTCGAGGAGGAGTGCCGAGCCCGCCACCGCGGCGGTGGCCACCAGCTGGTCCATGAGGCCGGTGGGCACGCCGGTGGCCGCCTCCTCGGCGCGCTGGCAGCTGCGGGCCATCACCCGGGGCTCGGCCTCGAAGCCGAAGGCCAGCGCCAGGGCGACCTCGAGGGCGGCGCTCGAGGCAAGCCCCGCCCCCACCGGGAGGGTCGTCACCACGCTGCCCCGGCCCGCGGTGTCGGGACGGGCCACGGCCACCATGGCGGCGACCAGTCGGGCCCAGGGCGGCTCGATGCACTCGAGCTGGTCCCGGTCGAGGGGCACGTGGACGTCGACGTCGGCGAGGTCGGGCTCGCCCGCCGAGCGGAGGACGATCCGCAGCCCGTCGTCGGGCTCGAAGACCACCGTCGTGCCGAGGTCCACGGCCATGGGCAGGGCGAGCCCGGCGTTGTAGTCGGTGTGGTCGCCGATCAGGTTCACCCGACCCGGGCAGAAAGCGCGGACCACGGGCCGAGAGCTTCGCACGTCGTGGCCGGTTTGACCGCCGGGGCGGGGGCTGGGCAGCATCCAGCGATGCCGCTCGTGGGGGTCGGGGATCTGGAGCTCTGCTACGAGCTCGACGGCGGACCAGACGAGCCGGTCGTCGTGCTGGTGGCCGGTCTCGGGAGCTCGCTCGCCACCTGGGACCCCCGGTTCCTCGCCATGGTGCGCGAGGCCGGGTTCGCCGTGCTGCGGTTCGACAACAGAGACAGCGGCCGGTCGACGGTCCTGGACCGCGCCCCGGCCTTCGACCTGCGGGCCGCCGCCCGCGGGGACCGGTCCGTCGTCGCCTACACCTTGGACGACCTCGCCGACGACCTCGCCGGGCTCCTCGACGCCCTGGGGGTCGAGTCCGCCCACGTGGTGGGGGTGTCGCTGGGCGGGATGATCGCCCAGACGGCCGCCGTGCGGCACCCGGCCCGGGTGCGGAGCCTGTGCTCGATCATGTCCACCACCGGGGCCCGCCAGGTGGGCCAGGCGCGGCCCGGGGCCGCCCCGGTGCTGGTCCGGCCGCCCGCCATCGACCGCGACGGGTTCGTCGCCGGCGAGCTCGACAACCAGGAGGTGATCGGGTCGTCGGCGCCGGCGTTCGTCGACGAGCAGTGGCGGCGGGCGAAGGCGGAACGGATATGGGACCACGGGGTGCACCCCCGGGGGACCGGCCGGCTCCTCATGGCCGTCGTCGCCTCCGGTGACCGCACCGCCGCGCTCGCCTCGGTGCGTGCCCCCACCGTGGTGATCCACGGCGACGCCGACCCGCTCATCGACGTGAGCGGCGGCCGGGCCACCGCCGCCGCCGTCCCCGGGGCTCGGCTCGTCGTGATCCCCGGTCTCGGCCACGAGCTGCCCCCGGCGGTGTGGCCCGAGGTGGTGGAGGCACTCGCCGACAACGCCCGGCGCGCCGGGGCCGCCGCGGGGGCGGAGGCGCAGTCGTGAGCGGGCCGCTCTCGGGCGTGAGGGTCGTCGAGCTCGCCGGCATCGGGCCGGGGCCCTACACCTGCATGCTCCTGGCCGACGCCGGCGCCGACGTCCTGCGGGTGGACAGGGCCAGCGGCAGGCCGGCCGGCCTGTCGCGGTCGCTGCCGCCGGCGCCGTCGGGACCGCACTGGGACCTGCTCAACCGCAGCCGGCGGTCGGTGGCGGTGGACCTGAAGAACCCCGCAGGGGTGGCCCTCGTGCTCGACCTCGTGGCCCGGGCCGACGCCCTGGTTGAGGGCTGGCGGCCGGGGGTGGCCGAACGGCTCGGGCTCGGCCCCGAGCCGTGCCTGGCCCGCAACGAGCGGTTGGTCTACGGGCGGATGACGGGGTGGGGACAGGAGGGGCCCCTGGCCGACACCGCCGGCCACGACATCGACTACATCGCCCTCTCCGGCGCCCTGTGGTCGGTGGGCAGGGCCGGGGAGAGGCCCGTGCCCCCGCTCAACCTCGTCGGCGACTTCGGCGGGGGCGGGATGCTCCTCGCCTTCGGCCTTGTCGCCGCCCTCGTCGAGGCCCAGCGGTCGGGCAGGGGGCAGGTGGTCGACGCCGCCATGGTGGACGGGGCCGCCTCGCTCATGACGATGACCTATGCCTTCCACCAGCTCGGGTGGTGGTTCGAGGAGCGGGGCGTGAACATCCTCGACACCGGGTCGCACTTCTACGAGGTCTACGAGACCGCCGACGGCAAGTGGTTCGCCATCGGCGCCATCGAGCCCCAGTTCTACGCCGAGCTGCTCGAAGTGCTCGAGCTCACCGGCGAGGAGCTCCCCGCCCAGCAGGACCGGTCCCAGTGGCCCGCCATGAAGGCGCGGTTCGCCGCCATCTTCAAGAGCCGGACCCGCGACGAGTGGACGGCGCGGTTCGCCGGCACCGACGCCTGCGGCGCCCCCGTCCTCTCTCCGTGGGAGGCCCACCTGCACCCGCACAACGTGGCCCGGGGAACCTTTGTCGAGGTGGCCGGGGTCGTCCAGCCCGGGCCCGCCCCCCGGTTCTCGAGGACGCCGAGCTCGGTCCAGCGCCCGCCACCGGTGGCGGGCCAGGACACCGATGCCGCCCTCGGCGACTGGGGAGTGGACCCCTCGAGGGTCGCCGAGCTCAGGGAGTCCGGCGCCGTCGAGTAGCTAGAGGTTCACCACCGGGCAGGTCACGGTCCGGGTGATGCCCTCGATCAGCTGGATGTGGCTCACCACCATCCGGCCGAGCTCGTCGACCGATGGCGCCTCGGCGCGGACGATCACGTCGTAGGGGCCGGTCACGTCCTCGGCGGAGGTGACGCCGGTGATGCCCCGGACCTGGGAGGCGACGTTCGCCGCCTTCCCCACCTCGGTCTGGATGAGCACATACGCGGTGACGGCCATGACGCCTCCCTTGCGCACTCCGCCGGTGGGCGGGACGAAAGGCTCATGGTACTGCCGGGGCGTCAGCCCAGGCGCCGCTCCAAGGCGTCGAGCTCGTCGGCCAGGGCGTGGGGCAGGCGGTCACCGAACCGGGCGAAGTGCTCGGCGACGAGGGGGAGCTCGGCGCGCCATTCGGCAGGGTCCACCTCGAGGAGGCTGGCCATGTCGACCTCGGCGATGTCGAGGCCGGTGGTGTCGATGGCGCCGGGCCCGGGGACGTTGCCGATGGGGGTCTCCACCACCTCGCCGCGGCCCGCGGTCCGCTCGACGATCCAGGCGAGGACCCTCGAGTTCTCGCCGAACCCGGGCCACAGGAACCGCCCGTCGGCGTCCTTGCGGAACCAGTTGACGTAGAAGAGCCGGGGCAACTTGCTCGAGTCGGTGGCCTTCCCGATGCTCAGCCAGTGCCCGAAGTAGTCGGCCATGTTGTAGCCGCAGAAGGGGAGCATGGCGAAGGGGTCGCGCCGCAGCTTCCCGACGGCGCCCGCCGCCGCCGCCGTCGTCTCCGACGACATGATCGAGCCGAGGAAGACGCCCTGCTGCCAGTCGAAGGCCTCGGTCACGAGGGGGACCGTCGACCCCCGGCGGCCGCCGAAGAGGATGGCCGAGACGGGCACCCCCTTGGGGTCGGACCACTCCGGCGCGCAGGCCGGGTTCTGGTCGGCCGGGGTCGTGAACCGGGCGTTGGGATGCGCCGCGGTGGTGCCGGAGGCCGGCGTCCAGTCCTGGCCCCGCCAGTCGACGAGGTGGGCGGGCGGGTCGCCGTCCATGCCCTCCCACCACACGTCGCCGTCGTCGGTGAGGGCGGTGTTGGTGAAGACGGTGTTGGACGACAGGGTCCGCATGGCGTTCAGGTTCGTCTCGGTGGAGGTGCCCGGAGCCACGCCGAAGAAGCCCGCTTCGGGATTGATGGCCCACAGCCGGCCGTCGTCACCGAACTTCATCCAGCAGATGTCGTCGCCGATGGTCTCGACCTTCCAGCCCGGCACGGTGGGGACGAGCATGGCGAGGTTCGTCTTGCCGCAGGCGGAGGGGAAGGCGCCGGTGACGTAGCGGGCCTCCCCGTCGGGGGAGGTGAGCTTCAGCACGAGCATGTGCTCGGCCAGCCATCCCTCGTCTCGGGCCATGACCGAGGCGATACGGAGGGCGAAGCACTTCTTGCCCAGGAGGGCGTTGCCGCCGTAGCCCGATCCGTAGGACCAGATCTCCCTCGTCTCGGGGAAGTGGACGATGTACTTGTGGTCGGGATTGCAGGGCCAGGCCACGTCCTGCCCGCCGGGGTCGAGGGGTGCACCCACGGAGTGGAGACAGGGGACGAAGTCGCCGTCCTGGCCCAGGACCTCGAGGGCGCCGGTGCCCATCCGGGTCATGATCCGCATCGACACCGCCACGTAGGGCGAGTCGGTGAGCTCCACGCCGATGTGGGCGATGGGCGAGCCGAGGGGGCCCATCGAGAAGGGGACGACGTACATGGTCCGGCCCCGCATCGAGCCCCGGAAGAGGTCGGTCAAGGTGGCCCGCATCTCCTCCGGGTCGGCCCAGTTGTTCGTCGGCCCGGCGTCCTCCTCCCTGGCCGAGCAGATGAAGGTCCGGTCCTCCACCCTGGCCACGTCGCTGGCGTCGGATCGGGCCCAGTAGCTCGACGGCCGCTTGGCCTCCGAGAGCCGGGTGAATGTGCCGTTGTCCACCAGCAGGGCGCAGAGGCGCTCGTACTCCTCGGCCGAGCCGTCGCACCACTCGACCCGGTCGGGGGTGGTCAAGGCGGCCACCTCCTCGACCCAGCTGAGCAGCTTCTTGTTGACGGTGGGGGGCATCGGCGCGCTGGTCCTCTCAGTCGTCCCGGCGGCAAGGGTCGTCCCGGCGGCAAGGGTCGTCCCGGCGGCAAGTGGTCGACCCAATGGTAGGCATTGCCCATGCCCCCTCCCAACTCCGCTGACACGCACGGCGGGGGCGCCGACGAGCCCCGTGGTGGTGCTGGTGGGGAAGGGGGTGTCGACGAGCGGCCGGGGCTCGGGGAGTTCGCCACCATCGCCCGGCTCGCCCGCCTGGTCGCCGGGCGCGGCCGGGGCCCCGAGGAGGGTGAGACCTGGATCGGCGACGACGCCGCAGTCCTCCGGCCTCGGGAGCGGTGGATGGTCCTCACCACCGATCTCGTCGTGGCCGGCGTCCACGGAGATCTCACCGTCATGGGCGTGGACGACCTCGGCTGGCGCGCCTTCGTCGCCTCGGTGAGCGACGTGGCGGCCATGGGGGGGCGGCCCTCGCACGCGGTGGTCTCGGTCGCCGCCGCCGGGGGGGCCGACGTGGAGGGCCTCTACGAGGGGATCGCCGCCGCCGCCGAGGAGTACGACTGCCCCGTGGTGGGCGGGGACCTGTCGGGGATGGGCGGGACCGGGGAGGGGCCGCCGCTCGTGGTCTCGGTGGCGAGGACGGGGGAGGTGGCCGACGACCCTCCGCCGGTGCGCCGCAGCGGGGCCCGGGCGGGCGACAGCCTCTTCGTCACTGGTCCCCTGGGGGCCTCGGCCGCCGGACTGCGGGCGTTGCGGGCCGGCCGTGGCCACGACCCCCTGGCCGACGCCCACCGCCGCCCCCGGGCCCGGGTGGCCGAGGGCGACGCCGCCCGCCGGGCCGGTGCCGGCGCCATGGTCGACGTCTCCGACGGCCTCGTCGGGGACCTCGGCCGGCTGGCCTCGGCCTCGGGGGTGGGCTTCGAGCTGGCCCGCGTCCCGGTGGCGGCCGGGGCCGATCCCGACGACGCCCTCGGCGGAGGCGAGGACTACGAGCTGGTCATCGCCACCGCCCGCCCCGACACCCTGGTCGAGCACTTCGCCGCCGTGGGGCTCCGGCCGCCTCTTCTCATCGGGACCTGTGTCGCCGACGTCGACAGGCGGACCCTCGAGGGCCGGCCGGTGCCGGCGGGTGGCTGGGAGCACACCTTCGGGCCGAGCTGAGCCCCGCCGGCGCGCTCGTGGAAGGGAGTTGCGTCGGCGGCGGGGGAGCGGCGTGGTCGGGAAACGGCCCCGGAACTATCATGGCGGGGTGCCGTATCGGCGCATCCGGGACGTCGACCGTCTGCACGCGCTGGTCGGCGCCATGCTGCTCATCGGGGAGGACCTCGACCTCCCGACCGTCCTCCGCACCATCGTCCAGACGGCGGTGGACGTCGTCGGGGCCCGCTACGGGGCCCTCGGGGTCCTCGACGACACGGGGTCGGGCCTCGCCGAGTTCGTGACGGTCGGGTTCGACGAGGCACAGGTCGCCGCCGTCGGCCGGCTGCCCCAAGGCCTGGGGGTGCTCGGGCTGCTCATCAAGCACCCCACGGCGCTGCGCCTGGCCGACATCGGCGACCACGACGAGCGGGCCGGCTTCCCGCCCGCCCATCCCCCCATGACGTCGTTCCTGGGCGTGCCCATCAGCGTCCGCAACGAGCCCTTCGGCAACCTCTATCTCACCGACAAGGCCGGCGGGGCGGAGTTCACCGAGGAGGACGAGGACCTCGTCTCGGCCTTGGCCAAGGCGGCCGCCCTCGCCATCGACAGGTCCCGGGCCCATTCCCAGCTGCTGCGCCTCAGCCTCGCCGACGAGCAGGAGCGGATCGGCAGGGACCTCCACGACACGACCATCCGCCGGCTCTTCGCCGTGGGGCTCACCTTGCACGGGGCCAAGCGGCTCCTCGGCAGGCCCGAGGCCGGGGCGCGGCTGCAGCAGGCGATCGACGAGCTCGACGACACCATCCGGGAGATCCGCTCCACCGTCTTCGCCGTGAACCGCCGGAGCCGACAGGCCACGGGCGGATCCCTCGCCGGCGAGTTGCTCCAGGTGGTGGAGGACTACACCCCCCGCGGCGGCAGCGAGGTCCGCCTCGAGCTCGACGGCCCCATCGACGCCGTCGGCCACTTCGCCGGGGAGCACCTGCTGTTGTCGGTCCGCCAGATCCTCGACGCCCTGGCGGCGCGGCCCCGCTCGGCGGCGGTGGACCTGCGGGTGGCCGTCGACGGTCACGGCCTCACCCTGGAGATCACCGACGCCGAGCCCGCCGGGCTCGCCTCCGAGCTCCCCTCCCTCGGCGAACGGGCCCGCCTGCTGGGCGGCGACTGCCGGGTGGAGCCCGTCGCGGCCGGCGGAATGCAGCTGATCTGGCAGGTCACCCGCCTACAGTGAATCGGACAGGGAGGTGGGAGACGTGACGACGAGAGTGTTCCTCCTCGACGACCACGAGGTCGTCCGGCGGGGTCTGCGGGAGCTGTTCGACGCCGAGGCCGATCTCACCGTCGTCGGCGAGGCCTCGAGCGCCGAGGAGGCCCTGGCCCGGGTCCCCTCCACCCGGCCCGACGTGGCCGTCCTCGACGTCCGGCTCCCCGACGGCGACGGCGTCGAGGTGTGCCGGGACCTCCGCTCGGCCCTCCCCGAGCTCAAGTGCCTGATGCTCACCTCCTTCGCCGACGACGAGGCCCTCTTCTCGGCCATCCTCGCCGGCGCCAGCGGCTACGTCCTCAAGCAGATCAAGGGGGGCGACCTCATCGACGCCGTGCGCCGGGTGGCCGCCGGGGAGTCCCTCCTCGACCCTGCCCTCACCCGGCAGGTGATGGACCGCCTCCGAGGTGAGCAGGTCGAGGACGAGCGGCTGGCCCGGCTCACCTCCCAGGAGCGCAACATCCTCGAGCTCATCGCCGAGGGGAAGACCAACCGGCAGATCGCCGACGAGCTCTACCTGGCGGAGAAGACGGTCAAGAACTACGTGTCGAACCTCCTGTCCAAGATGGGCTTCGCCCGGCGGACCGAGGCGGCCGTCTACGCCGCCCGACTGTCGGAGCGGCGCCACAAGCCCTAGCCACCCGCGGCTCAGGAGAGCTGCCGGCGGCCGTCGACGGGCGACCCCAGCGCCGCCACCCGGATCCGGGCGTCGACGACGGCCGCCCCCGAGGGCGTGACGACGAGGGGGTTGCAGTCCGCCTCGGCCAGCTCGGGAAGCTCGGCAGCGAGGCGGCCGAGGCGGACGAGGACGTCCACGACGGCGCCGGTGTCGACCGGGGGGCTCCCCCGGTAGCCGGTGAGCAGCGGCGCGGCGCGCAGCTCCCGGACCATCTCGGTCGCTTCGACGTCGGTGAGGGGGGCGAGGCGGGTGACGTGGTCACCGAGGAGCTCGACGGCGGTCCCCCCCAGGCCGAAGAGGACGACGGGGCCGAAGCTCCGGTGCTGGACGAAGCCGGCGATCGTCTCCACCCCGGTGCCGGCCATGGGCTGGACGAAGGCACCGGTCATGTCGGGCCCGATGGCCCCGGCCATCTCCCGGTAGGCGGCCGCCACCGCCTCGGGGTCCTCCAGCCCGAGGCGGACCCCGCCCCGGTCGCTCTTGTGGAGCAGGGAGGGGCCGAGGGCCTTCAAGGCGACGGGCACCCCCAGCTCGGCGGCGGCGGCGGCGGCCTCGTCGGCGTCGGCGGCGCTGCGGCCCCTGAGGACGGGGATGCCGTAGGTGGCCAGGACGTCCATGGCGTCCTCGCCGGTGAGCCACCGCCCGTCGCCGTCTCCGGCGCTCGCCCCGTCGCCGGCCAGCTTGGCCTCGACGAGGCGGCGGGCGCCGTTGGGGTCGGTGCCGGCGACCTCGGGCTCCTCTCCCGGCGGGGCGGCCCGCCAGCGGGCGTAGGCGGCGGCGTGGGCGAGGGCCCGGACGGCGGTCTCGGGATAGGTGAAGCAGGGCACCCGGACCGACCCGGCGCCGAAGAGGGCCCGGGCCTCGGGGGCGCCGAGGAAGGCGGCCACGACGGGCTTCGACCGTCCCGCCTCCCGGGCGTCGGCCACCGAGGCCCCCACCGCCTCGGCCACGTCGGCGGCGCTCGTCACGAGGGGCGGGGTGAAGATGACCACCACGGCGTCCACCTCGTCGCCGGCGAGGAGGAGGTCGAGGGCCCGGCGGTAGGCAGGAGCCCCGCTCGAGGCGACGAGGTCGACGGGGTTGGCGAGACCGGCCCCCTCGGGGAGGAAGGCGGCGAGGGCCTCCCGGGTGGCGGGCGACAGCTCGGGCACCTCGAGGCCGTGGCCTTCGCAGGCATCGGCGGCGAGCACCCCCGGCCCGCCGGCGTTGCCGACGACGGCGACCCGGCGACCGCCGGGCAGGGGCTGGGCGGCGAGGATCTCGGCGGTGTCGAAGAGCTCCTCGATGGTGTCGACCCTGATGACCCCGGTGCGGTGGAAGAGGGCGTCGACGGCCTCTTCGGGGCTGGCCAGGGCGGCGGTGTGGGACCTCGCCCCCCGGGTGCCCGAGGCGCTGCGACCGCTCTTCACGGCGAGCAGCGGCATGGACCTGCTCACCCGCTGGGCGATCCGGCCGAACCGTCGGGGGTTGCCGAAGGACTCGAGGTAGAGGAGCCCCACCGTGGTGGCGGGGTCCTCCTCCCACCACTGGATGACGTCGTTGCCGCTCACGTCGGCCTTGTTGCCCATCGACACGAAGTTCGAGAGCCCGATGCCGCGCTCGGACGCCTCGGCCAGGATGGCGATGCCGAGCCCGCCCGACTGGGAGGCGAAGCCCACCGGCCCCGGCACCGGGGCGGTGGCGGCGAAGGTGGCGTTCATCTGCACGGCCGGGTCGGTGTCGACGACGCCGAAGCAGTTGGGCCCCACCAGCCGCATGCCGTAGGCGTGGGCGAGCCGGGTGACCTCCGCCTGGCTCTCGTCTCCCTCGGCTCCCGCCTCGGCGAAGCCGGCGGTGATGACGACGAGGGCGCCCACCCCGTGCTCCCCGCAGTCGCGGACCACCTCGGCCACGGCCGGGGCGGGCACGCAGATCACGGCCAGGTCGACCGGGGCCGGGACCGACCGGACGTCGGGCCAGGCGGGCACGCCGGCGACGCTCGGGGCCGTGGGGTTCACGGCGAACACGGGCCCCTGGAAGTTGCCGGCCAGGAGGTTGCGGAGGAGCTCGTGGCCGATGGTGCCCGGCCGGCGGGAGGCACCGACCACGGCGATGGAGGAGGGCCGCAGGACGCGGGCCATCGAGGCCACGACGGCCCGGCGGTCGCGCTCGTCGGCGGCCGCTCTGGCCTCGGCGCTGGGGGTGATGTCGAGGACGACCCGGACCACCTCGGCGGACCGGCGGAACTGCCGGGCGAACCCGGCGTCTCGGAACACCGAGATCATCCGGTGGTTGTCGGCCAGGGTGTCGGCGACGAATCGCCGGATGCCCTGGGCGCGCGCCGCCGAGGCCAGGTGCTCGAGGAGGATGGTGCCGAGCCCGTGTCCCTGGAGCCGGTCGGCGACCACGAAGGCCACCTCGGCCTCGTCGCTGCCCGGTTGGCGGTCGTAGCGGGCCACCGCCACGAACTCTCCACCCCGCTCGGCCACGAGGGCCACGCGATCGACCCCGTCGACGGAGGTGAACCGCTCCACCTCGGCGGCGGAGAGCTCGGGGTGGGGCCCGAAGAACCGCAGGATGACGGTCTGGGGCGACAGGGCCCGGTGGAAGGCGACGAGGTCCTCGGCGTCACCGGGCCTGATGTCGCGCAGGTGGGCCGTGCTGCCGTCGCGCAGCAGGACGTCGCAGTCGTGGTGCAGCACCCCCGCCGCCGGGGGTGGACCGCTCGGGGCCATGGCCTCCAGCTTCGCCAGTGGGCCCCGGGGGGGACAAGGGACCAACGTCCCTGTCGGGCGTGACGGCCGCCGACGCGGGGGGAGCAGGCCGGCACCGGGCCCGGGCGGCGAGGCCGGAGGACTCAGGTCAGCCGGGGGCGCTCAGGCGGAGGGGCTCAGGTGGAGGGGCTCAGGCCTCGGCGGCCTGGCGGGCCCGGCGGGCGGGCTTCGTGACCTTCCCGGCCCGGATGCAGGAGGTGCAGACGTCGATCCGGCGCGGGGAGCCGTTCACCAGGGCACGGATGCGCTGGATGTTCGGGTTCCAGCGTCGCTTGGTGCGACGGTGGGAATGGCTGAGGCTCATGCCGAACGAAGGGCGCTTGCCACAGATCTCGCAGACGGCAGCCACGGCGCCTACTCCTCTTCGAGGGCGGGGGAGGGACAAAGGGAAGAGGTTAGCATCCCCGCTCATGGGGCCGTTGGAGAGGCTGGCGCCTGCCGACCTGGCGGCGACCATGACCGCGTACCGCGACGGCCTGCGTCTGCACCAAGAGGCCATCAACCGGCTGAACGTCTACCCGGTGCCCGACGGCGACACCGGGACCAACATGGCCCTCACCGTGGAGTCGGTGGTGAGCGAGCTCGGCGGGCTGGCGGGCTCGGCGGGCGCGTCGATGGCCGAGGTGCGCAAGGCGGTGGCCCACGGGTCGCTCATGGGCGCCCGGGGGAACTCCGGGGTCATCCTCTCTCAGCTCCTGCGCGGGTTCACGGCCGTGATCGACGGTGCCGAGGAGATCCCCGCCCCCATGCTGGCCCAGGCCCTCGAGGCGGCCTCGGAGGCGGCCCGGCAGGCCGTGCTCCGGCCCGTCGAGGGCACCATCCTCACCGTGGCCCGGGCCGCCGGCGAAGGGGCGGCGGAGGCGGCGGGGCGGGGCGCCGGTCTCCTCGAGGTCCTCGAAGGAGCCCGGGACACGGCTGCCGACGCCCTCGAGCACACCCCCGAGCAGCTCCCCGCGCTCAAGCGGGCCGGGGTGGTCGACGCCGGAGGAGCCGGGTACCTCCTCTTCCTCGACGCCCTCCTGCGCGTCACCGACGGCCGGGCCCTCCCCGACCCGCCGCCGCTCGGCCTCGCCTCCTCGCCCCTCTCCCACGAGGCCGAGTCGTGGCGGCCGCCCGAGCACGGCGGCACCGGCACCGCCGTCGAGGTCGAGGGCGGCCTGCGCTACGAGGTGATGTACCTCCTCGACGCCCCCGACGAGACGGTGCCGGCCTTCCGGGAGGTGTGGGCCGGCATCGGCGACTCCATCGTCGTGGTCGGCGGTGACGGGCTGTGGAACTGCCACATCCACACCAACGACGTGGGACCCGCCATCGAAGCCGCCCTCGACGTGGGGCGTCCCCGCAACATCACCGTCACCGACCTCGCCGAGCAGGCCGAGGAGGCCCGGTGGGTCAGGGAGGGGACGGGGGGCGTGGTCGAGGACGAACCGTGGGGGCCCCCGCCGCGCACGGCCGTGGTGGCGGTGGCCAACGGCGAGGGCATCGGCCGCATCTTCCGGTCCCTCGGCGTCCACCACCTCATCCCCGGCGGCCAGTCGATGAACCCCTCAACGGCCCAGATCCTCGACGTGGTCGAGGCCGTCGAGTCGCCGGAGGTGGTCCTCCTGCCCAACAACGAGAACATCCATCCCGTGGGCCTGCAGGTGGCGGAGCTGGCCAGCAAGCCGGTGCGGGTGGTCCCGACGAGCGGCATCGTCGAGGGCTTCGCCGCCCTCCTCGAGTACGACCCCGAGGCGGGCGCCGAGGACAACTGCGAGCAGATGGCGGCCTCGGCCCGCCGAGTGGTCGCCGGCGAGGTGACCCGGGCCGTGCGCGACGCGGCCGGCCCGGCCGGGCCCATCCAGGCCGGGGACTGGCTCGGGCTGTCGCGCGACGGCATCGAGG
>JAGWNV010000303.1 GCA_028872975.1 Acidobacteriota bacterium | reverse complement strand
CGCCGGCGTGCTCGGCGTCGTCTCCGTCGGCTCGGCCGGCGTCGTCGCCCTGGCCGGGACCCAGGCCGGGACCGTCCCCCTCTCCCCGGCGGGCGCCCCCGAGTCGGGGATGCCCCCGGCCATGGCGGCGCTGTACCGGGAGGCCGCTCCCGTCTGCCCGGGCCTGTCGTGGACCATCCTGGCCGCCATCGGGACGGTGGAGTCCTCGAACGGCACCTCGCACCTCCCGGGGGTCCGCGCCGGCGCCAACCCGGCGGGGGCCGAGGGCCCGATGCAGTTCCTGCCGGCCACCTTCGCCGCCTACTCCCTCCCCGTCCCGCCCGGGGGTGCCGACCCGCCTTCGCCGTACGACCCGACCGACGCCGTGTACGCGGCGGCCCGGATGCTCTGCGCCGACGGCGCCCGCGACGGTGCGGACGTGTCCGGCGCCGTCTACGCCTACGACCACTCCCCCGCCTACGTGGCCCAGGTCCTCTCCGTGGCCGCCGCCTACGCGGCGCAGTCCTCCTGAGCGGTGTCAGCCGGAGAAGGGCGAGGTCCCAGGGACGAGGCCCACGGCGCCGAGCCCGCCGTTGGCGTCGCAGAAGGCGAGCTCCCTGGCGAGGTCGCCCGCCGCGTTGTCGACGCCGTAGGCACCGGGGGGAGTCCCGGCGTCGAGGGTGGAGAGCACGCCGAAGGCGCGGCCGGACGAGTCGAGGAAGCCGCGGCCCGAGTCACCGGGGATCCCCGGCGTCACGGTCTCGACGATGTGGCTCCACCCCGCCGAGCCCGGCGTGTCGCCGAGGCTCACGCCGACCTTGGGGCTGAGGGGGGTGAGCCCGAGGCGCAGGGCCGAGTTCTGGTAGCTGTAGAGCGTCGACCCCATGGCGGGCGAGCTCGCCGCCAGGCCGTCGGGGCCGCCCCAGAAGGGGACGGTGGGATCGACCGACAACCCGGGCAGGACCCGGACGAGGGCGAGGTCGTCGTACTGGCAGGCCGGGGAGGCGGCGTCGATGGGCACCCCGTCGTGCTGCATCGTGTACCAGGAGTCGTAGGCCATGGTGCCGACTTCGGGCCCCTGGGTGTCCTCCCCCACCTGGAGGCCCGACGAGCCGTTGGAGACGGGGCCTTCGCCGATGTAGACGGGGACCCCCGGCGCCAGCACCGGCGACGTGCAGTCGGTCTGGGTGGAGCTCCCGGTACCGGCGCAGTGGGCGGCCATGCCGACGAAGGTGGCGGCGCCGTTCGAGTAGACGAAGTTGGCCGTGCACTCGGAGAAGGTCTGGGTGCCGCCTGCGGCGCCGCCCTGGGGCACGAGCAGCTGGATCCCGGGGTGCACGGTGGCGCCCGTGCCCGGCACCAGGCTCGTCACGTTCACCGCCGGGCTCGCCGAGGGCACCGCCAGCACGACGGCCCCGGCGAGGAGCGCCGAGGAGAAGGTGGCCGGGAGCAGGGCGCGCAGTCTCATGCCGCCATGCGTACCCCAGCGCCTCCCCGGCGTCGACGGCGGCCCGCCCAGCGGGCCCACAACATTGGCCCACGTCGGCTCGATCAGGTCGGGGGCGGGAGCTCCTCGCCCCACAGGCGGGTCCCGAGGCGGAGCAGGCCGGCGAGGTCGTAGACGTCGGTGTCGAAGAAGGGCACGCTCACGAGCGTCTCGGGGACGGTCTGGAGCTCGGCGCGCTGCTCGGCCTCGCGCTGGGCCACGATCCGGTAGTCGCAGTAGCTCTGGCCGACCTCGGCGAGGACCCGCCGCAGCTGCGGCGCGTCGGCCTCGACGGCCGGGGCGAGGGCGGCGGCCAGCTCGGGTGCCTCGTCGCGGAGCCGCTCTGCCACGGCGGCGCCCCCGGGGTCGCGGAGGTAGGCGGGCAGGACCTTGTTGAGGACGATGGCGCCCAGGTTGAGCTTGCGCGCGGTCAGCTGCTCGGCGAAGAACTCCGCTTCGCGCAGGGGCACCGCCTCCAGCGTGGAGACGACGACGAAGGACGTCCGCCGGTCGGACAGGAGCCGCTGGACGGCCCGGGCCCGCTCCACGAAGCCGTCGTACATGGTCTGGAAGAGGATGAAGAACTGGGCGATGTCCTCGAGGAACTGGGTGCCGAGGATCCGGTCCGCCACCTGGTAGAAGGGCCGGCTGGCCACGTTCACGAGCCGGGAGCGGTAGGGGACGATGAGCCACCGCAGGAGCCGGCTCGAGAAGAAGTCCGCCATCCGCTCGGGGGCGTCGAGGAAGTCGAGGGCGTTGCGGGTGGGCGGGGTGTCCACCACGATCAGGTCGTAGTCGCCCTCGGTGTGGATCTCGAACAGCCGCTCCATGGCGATGTAGTCGTGGCTCTGGACGAACCGGCCCGAGATGTTGCGGTAGAGCGGGTTGGCGAGGATCTCCTCCCGGGTGCGGGCGTCGGGGGCGTGGGTCCGGATGAGCGCGTCCCACGAGGCCTTGGTGTCGAGCATGGCGGCCCACAGCTCTCCGGCCGGCTTCACGCCGGCGGCGGCGAAGGCCTCGTCGGGGACCCTGCGCTCCTCGTTGCCGATCCCCGACAGGCCCAGGGCGTTGGCCAGGCGGCGGGCGGGGTCGACGGTGAGGACGAGCACCGTGCCCCCGATGCGCGACGCCGCCATGGCGGCGGCGGCGGCGGCCGTGGTGGTCTTGCCCACCCCTCCGGGGCCGCAGGCGACCACGATCTCGCGCGAGGCGAGGAGCCCGTC
>JAGWNV010000034.1 GCA_028872975.1 Acidobacteriota bacterium | reverse complement strand
AGATCGGCGACTACCGGGTGGTGGCGGAGCCCGACGAGATGGCGGTCGGGACCGTCAACGAGGACTTCGCCCTGGAGTCGATGGTCGGCGACGTCTTCCTCCTCGGCACCCACTCCTGGCAGGTCCGACGGGTGACCCAAGGCGAGATGCGGGTGGTCGACGCCCACGGGGCGCATCCGACCATCCCCTTCTGGGTCGGGGAGGCGCCGAGCCGGACGGCGGAACTCTCCGAGGAGGTCGGCGCGCTCAGGGCCGAGGTGCAGGCGGCCCTGGCCGACGGTCGGGACCGGGCCCTCGCGGTGGTGGCCGACCGGTGCGGAACGGCCCCGGAGGCCACCGCCCAGGTCGTCGACTACCTCGCCGTGGCCCTGGCCCAACTGGGGGTGCTCCCCACGCAGCAGGACGTCGTCTTCGAGCGGTTCTTCGACGATGCGGGCGGGATGCAGCTCGTCGTCCACGCCCCCTTCGGCGGCCGGGTGAACCGGGCCCTCGGGCTCGGACTCCGCAAGCGGTTCTGCGCCACCTTTGACTTCGAGCTCCAGGCGGCCGCCGACGACGACACCGTGGTGCTGTCGCTCGGGCCCCAGCACAGCTTCCCCCTCGCCCAGGCGCCGTCGCTCCTGCGGGCGGAGCGGGCCACCGAGGTGCTCACCCAGGCCGTCCTCACCGCCCCCATGTTCGCCGCCCGGTGGCGGTGGAACCTGAACCGCTCCCTCGCCGTCCTCCGGATGCGAGGGGGAAGGCGCAACCCGCTCCCTATCCAGCGGATGGAGTCCGACGACTTGATGGCGGCAGTCTTCCCCGCCCTGGCGGCCTGCCAGGAGAACACCGCGCCCGGCCCGGTGACCCTGCCCGACCATGTCCTCGTCCGACAGACCGTCCATGACTGCCTGCACGAGGCCATGGACGCCGACGGGCTCCGTGCGCTTCTCCAGCAGATGGAGAGCGGCACGGTCCGGACCCACTTCGTCGACTCGACCGAGCCCTCCGTGCTCTCCCACGAGATCCTGAACGGGAAGCCCTACACCTACCTCGACGACGCCCCGCTCGAGGAACGGCGGACCAGAGCGCTGGCCATGCCCCGGGGCCTGCCCGTGGAAGCCCGGGAGCTCGGTCGTCTGGACCAGGCCGCCGTGGCCCGGGTGCGCGACGAGGTGGCACCGGCGCCGAGGGACGCCGAGGAGCTCCACGACCTCCTCCTCTCGACGATCGTCCTCCGGCCCGACACCAGGTGGTCGGCGGACTTCGAGGCCCTCCTCGCCGCCGGTCGCGCCGTCCGCCTCCGCCTCGACCGGACACCCCTGTCGGCGCCGGGCCCCGAGGACGGGTCGCTGTGGGTCGCCCTCGAGCGACGGCAATGGGCCCTGGCGCTCTTCCCTGGTGCCACGGTGGCCCCCGATCTGGCCTGGCCCGCCGTGGAGGTCGACCCCGACGCGGCGGCAGCAGAGGCGGTGCGGGGCCAACTCGAGATCGGCGGACCGCTCTCGGTCGAGGACCTCGCCGACCGGACGCGCCTCTCGACGGGACGCGTCCGCGTGGGGCTCGCCCGTCTGGAGGCGGAAGGTTTCGCCCTCAACGGTCGCTTCGACCCGGAGGGCCCCGACGAGCAGTGGTGCGCGCGGCGCCTGCTGACGCGGATCCACTCCTACACGCGGGCCAGGCTCCGCGCCGAGATCGAGCCCTGTCGCGCCCAGGACTTCATGCGGTTCCTCCTCCGCTGGCAGCACCTCGCCCCCGGCACCCAGCTCCAGGGCCGCGTCGGCGTGCTGGCGGCGGTCGACCAGCTCCAGGGGTTCGAGCTCGCCGCCGGCGCCTGGGAGGACGCCGTGCTCGGTGGGCGGGTCGAGGCGTACCAGCAACGCTGGCTCGAGGACCTCTGCCTGTCGGGCGAGCTCGTCTGGGGACGCCTGGGGGTGCGTCCGCCGGGCCCCGAGGCCGCCCCCCGGCGAGGTGCCACCACCCCGTCCCGGGCGACGCCCATCACCTTCGCCCTCCGGGGCGACCTGCCCTGGCTCCTCCAGGCGGCACGGGGCACGACCCGGCCGAGCGAGCCCGAGCACGGGGCAGCCCTCGAGGTCCTCGAGGCCCTCCGGTCCTCCGGCGCCCTCTTCCACACCGAGCTCCGCGCCTTCACCGGCCGGCTGCCGGTGGAGATCGAGGAGGGGCTCTGGGACCTCGTGGCGCGAGGGCTCGTCACCTCCGACGGGTTCCAGGCGGTCCGGTCCCTCCTCTCGGCCCGGGAGGCCTGGAGCCGCCGGCACCGCCAGGACGTCCGGCGGCGGATCGGCGGCAGGAGGGCGCCCACCCTCCGCCAAGGGGGCGAGGGACGTTGGGCCCTCCTCCCGCCCACCGGCGCGCAGGAGAGCGTCGAGGAGCTCGCCGAGCAGGTGGCCGGCCAGCTGCTGGCCCGCTGGGGCGTCGTCTTCTACGACCTGCTGGCGAGAGAGACCCTGGCGGTCGCCTGGCGAGACCTGCTCTGGGCGCTGCGGCGCCTCGAGGCCCGGGGCATCGCCCGCGGCGGGCGGTTCGTGGCCGGGTTCGCCGGCGAGCAGTTCGCCCTGCCGGAGGCCGTCGAGGAGCTCCGCCGGATCCGCAGGAGCGACCGATCCGGCGAGACGGTGTCGTTGAACGCCGCCGACCCGCTCAACCTCACCGGCATCGTCCTTCCCGGACCCCGCGTCCCCGCCGTGCGGACGAAGCGGGTCGTCTATCGGGACGGGATCGTCGTCGATCCCGGCGAAGGCGCCTCGGCCACCGCCTGAACCGGCGTCCCGGGGCTCAGGACGTCGAGGTCGAGCTCCCCACCCCGACGAGGTCGACGACGAAGATGAGGGTGTCGTCGCGGGCGATCCCCGCACCCGGGGACTGGGCCCCGTAGGCGAGATCGGGGGGGATCACGAGCTCTCTCCGGCCACCCACCTTCATACCGGCCACGCCCTGGTCCCATCCGGGGATGACCTGGCCGGCGCCCAGGGTGAAGGCGAAGGCCTGATGGCGGTTCCAGGAGGCGTCGAACTGCTGGCGGGTCGTCCAGGAGTCGCCTACGTACTGGACCGACACCTGCGACCCCCGCTGGGCAGTGGCCCCGGTGCCCACGACGAGGTCCTTGGAGAGAAGCTGCAGGGGCGGCTGGCCCGTGGGGACGACGACGGTCGGCTCGGTTCCGACGGTGCCCGCCGGGGACCACTGCATGGTGTCCGCTGTGGTGGGTTGCCCTCCGCCGGCACCAGCTCCGGCGGCGGCGGCGGTCGACGAGGACGTCGTCGGTGCCGAGCTCGAGCAGCCCGCCGCCGACAGGGCGAGGACGAGACCGGTCGCCAGGACGAGGCAGGGACCGAGGAGCGCACACCGCCCCTCGGGGCGCGACTGGAGTCGGGGGTGGGAGCCGGGCATGGCGAGGGACCCTAACCGACACCGGGACCGCCGGCGGGGCAGGCCGGACCCTGCGGGCGCCGACCGACCACACTGGAGACGATGCGGGAACTCGTCGTGCTCGGGACTGCCAGCCAGGCACCGACCCGGTACCGGAACCACAACGGCTACTTCCTCCGCTTGGACGAGACGGGCATCCTCTTCGACCCCGGGGAGGGCACCCAGCGCCAGATGCTCCTCGCCGGCATCCGGTCGTCGGCGATCACCGACGTCTGCATCACCCACTTCCACGGGGACCACTGTCTCGGGCTCCCCGGCGTCGTCCAGCGGCTCTCGCTCGACGAGGTGGGCCACGCCGTCGACATCTGGTACCCGGCCGGCGGCCAGCCCTATCTCGAGAGGCTCCTCGAGGCCTCGGTGTTCGAGAACCACGTCGAACTCCGCCTGCATCCGGTGGCCGGCACCGGCCCCGTCCACGCCACCGCCGCCTGGGCCCTGTCGGCGGCACGCCTCGACCACGACCCCGAGACCCTCGGGTGGCGCCTCGAGGAGCCGGCCGGACGCACCATGCTCCCGGCCCGGCTCGAGGAGCTCGGCATCCGGGGCCCGGACGTCGGCGTCCTCCAGCGGGCGGGCCGGCTCGAGGTCGCCGGCAGGCCTGCACCGGTCCTGCTCGAGGAAGTGAGCGTCGAACGGCCGGGGCAGGTGGTCGCCTTCGTCATGGACACCGCGCTCTGCGAGGCGGCGGAGCGGCTCGCCGAGGGGGCCGATCTCCTCGTCTGCGAGGCGACCTTCGCCGACGCCGAGGAGAGCCTGGCCCGGAGCTTCGGCCACATGACCGCCGCCCAGGCGGGCCGGCTGGCGGCCCGAGCCGGTGTGCGCCGGCTCGTCATCACCCACTTCTCCCCGCGTTATCCCGACGAGGGCGTCCTCTACGAGGAGGCCGCCGGCGAATGCGCTGACGTGGTGGCGGCCCGGGACCTGCTCGAGGTGGCCCTGCCGTCCCGGCGTCCGCCGGCCTGATCCCGCCTCAGCCGGGATCGGCCTCGTGGCCGGCGGGGGTCAGCCCGTAGTAGGCGTCCATGGGGGCGATCTCGCCCCGGACCACCTTGTCGATCATCCGGCAGATGGGGAGCTCGAGCCCGTGTCGCTCGGCGAGCTCGAGAGCGAGGACGGCCGTGTTCACGCCCTCGGCCACCATCTGCATGGAGGCGAGGATCTCCTCCAGCTTCCGGCCCTTGCCGAGCTGCTCCCCCACCGACCGGTTCCGGCTGTAGGGGCTCATGCAGGTGGCGATGAGGTCCCCCATGCCGGCCAGGCCGGCGAAGGTCGTCGGCTTGGCCCCCATGGCGACCCCGAGCCGGGTCAGCTCGGCGAGGCCTCGCGCCATCACCGCCGCCCGGGTGTTGTCCCCGACCCCGAGCCCCTCGCCGATGCCGGCGGCGATGGCGATCACGTTCTTGAGGGCACCGCCGATCTCGCAGCCGACGACGTCGTCGTTCACGTACACCCGGAACACGCCCCGGGTCACGACCCGCTGGATCTCGGCGGCGACGGCCAGGTCGCCGGTCGCCACGACGGCGGCGGCGGCCTTGCCCTCCATGATCTCCCTGGCGATGTTCGGCCCCGTGAGGGCGGCGGCGGGATGTCCGGGCAGGACGTCCTCGATGATCTGGGTCATCCGGAAGTGGGTGCCACTCTCGAACCCCTTGGCCAGGCTCACAACCGGGATCCAGGGTCGCACGGCCCGGGCAGCCCCCTCGAGTACGGCCCGGAAGCCGGAGGTGGGCACCCCGAGCACGAGGAGGTCGGCGTCCGCCACGGCCTCCTCGAGATCGGCGGTCGCCCGGAGCTCGCCGGGGAGCCGGAAGCCGGGGAGGTAGGCGGTGTTCACCCCGTCCCCGTCGACCGACCTGGCCAGATCACCGTCCCGGGCCCACAGCACCGTCGGGTGCCGGGGGGCGAGGAGCGACGCCATCGTCGTCCCCCACGAACCGGCGCCCAGCACCGCGACCCGCACGCCCGTCTCCCTCCGCCTCTCCGGTCCGGCCGAAGCTAGTCAGGCCCACCGGTCCCGTCGACCCTCCGCCGGCTCCGGCTGGTTCCCCGCAGGCGGGACCGGGTACAGGTGGACCACCACGCCTCGGACCCCGACGGCCACGCGGGCCGGCCGATCCCACCGAGCACCACGAGAAGGGCAGAAGAGAAGCCAGCCATGACCGTCCTCGGACCCAAGACCCAGATCGCCGGCCGCTACGAGTTGGTCGACCGGCTCGACACCGGGGCCCTCGGTGACCTCTGGCGCGCCCACGACGTCAAGCTCGCCCGGCCGGTGGCCCTGAAGCTGGTCCGGCCCGAGCTCGCCGCCAACCCGACCTTCCGCGCCGGCTTCCGGGACGAGGCCCGGGCCTGGGCCGCGGTCTGCGATCCGGGCAGCGCCCTCGTCTACGACTTCGGCGAGGAGCCGGACCGCGCCGGCGGGCCGCCGGTCGTCTACCTCGTCGTCGAGCTCGTGGAGGGCCGGTCACTCGACCGGGTGCTCGCCGGCTCCGGACCGCTCTCGCCGATGGAGGTCATGGACGTGGTCGCCCAGGCGGCGAGCACCCTCCACGCCGCCCACGGCCGGGCCCTCGTCCACGGCAACGTGAAGTCCTCGAACCTCATCCTCCGCACCGACGGCGTCCTCAAGGTGACCGACTTCGCCATCGCCCGAGCCTTCGGCGGCGTCCCCCTCGCCGACGCCGCCGTCGATCTCGACAGCGCCGCCTTCCGTTCCCCCGAGCAGGCCGCCGGTGGGCCGGCCACAGTGGCCTCGGACATCTACAGCCTCGGGATCGTCGCCCACCACTGCCTGGCCGGTGAGCTCCCCTTCCCGGCCGTCGGCCCCGTGGCGGCGGCCGTCGAGCATCTCACCGAGCACCCCCGGCCGCTCCCGTCGTCGGTGCCCGAGAGTGTCGCCACGCTCGTGGGGCGGATGCTCGCCAAGGATCCTTCCGACCGCCCGGCCGATGCCGGCGACCTGGCCCGGAGCGCAGTGGGCATCTGCCGTCGCCTGGGCCGGCGCACGGCCAGGCCGCCCCGCGACCTCCTCGGCTGGGAGGGCGCCCGGCTCGTCGGCTGACGGGGGCGCCCGGGGCTCAAGGGGCCCTCGACCGTTGCCGATTCCTCTCGGCGGGGCCGGCGAACGGCCGGCCGAGGGGGCGCACCATGGGCACGGTGTCGGTCGCACCGGAGGTCGTCGACAAGGCCCTCGCCGTCGTCGTCGACGAGCGACGGGCCACGGTGGCGGTGTGGCGCGGCCGGAGCCGCATCGAGCTGCACGACCTGGCGGGCACCCGGCACGACACGGCGGTGGCGTCCCCCCTCGACGACCAGGGGTCCTGGACCCGGGCCGAGGTCCTCGCCTTCGCCCACAGGGCGCTCGGCGCCGTGGTGCCCATCGCCCCGGGGCCGCCGGCAGGGCACCCGATGCTCCAGGTCGAGACGGCCGACCTGCAGCGGGCCTGGCTGGTGCGCGCCCGGCCGACCGGCTACGCCCTGTGGAACGGCGCCGACGTCGTCGACGTCTTCGACCACGAGGGGGCACACCGCCGCGCCGTCCGGGTCCCTCCCGCCGACCTCTCCACGTTGGCGCAGCTCATGCTCGACCTCGTGGCCCTGGCCGGCCGCGCCCGGGACGTCCCGGCCGCCACCGCCTGAGCACCTCGGTCTGCCTGCCGGGAACGGCCCTTCGGTAGGGTGAGCGCGGCGTGGAGCGCGTGGTCACCATCTCGGCCAGCTACGGCGCAGGCGGCAGCATCATCGGGCCCTGCCTGGCCCAGACCCTCGACGTCCCCTTCCTCGACCGGGCCGTGCCGGCCCGGGCGACGAGCGGCGACCGGGGGGCGACGGAGAGCGCCGTGGACGAGGAGCGGACGAGCTCGCTCATCGAACGGATCGTCGCCACCTTCGCCAACATGCCCGACGCCTTCGCGCCGGGCGCGGCGCCGGCGCCCGCGAGGAGCCCCGACGAGGAGCTCCGCCGGGAGACAGAAGCCCGGGTCCGGTCCTTCGTGGCGGCCCACGGCGCCGGGGTGATCCTCGGCTGGGGCGCCACGGTGCTGCTGCCCGAGGCCTTCCACGTCCGCCTGCACGGTCCGGTGGACCGGCGCATCCTCCAGGCCATGCGCATCGAGGGCCTCGACAGGGAGGAGGCCGAACGGCGCCGGCAGGACACCGACCGCGTCCGTGGCCAGTACCTGAAGCGGATCCACGGCCGGGACGTGCACGACTCGAGCCTCTTCCACCTCGTCCTCGACTCGACGGCCCTCGACCTCGACGCCGCCGTCCGTCTCCTGGCGTCCGCCGCCACCGCCTACTGGGACCACCGGGCGCAGGCACCGCCCGCCACGAGCACCTAGGCGGACAACCCCCGGTGTCGGGGACTTTCCGCCCTTGAACCAACCGGCCGAATCGGAGAAGCATGACGCCGTGGGCGACGACCTCCAGCTCGACGGCCTGACCCGCCGGTTCGGCGCCCTCACCGCCCTCGACGGCCTCACCTTCTCGGTCCCCGCCGGGAAGGTGGTGGGGTTCCTCGGGCCCAACGGCGCCGGCAAGACGACGACGATGCGGGCGGTCTTCGGCCTGACCGACCTCGACGCCGGCACGGTGACGTGGCGGGGCGCCCCCGTCGACCAGGCGACCCGCCGACGGTTCGGCTACATGCCCGAGGAGCGGGGCCTCTACCCGGGCATGCTCGTCGGCGAGCAGCTCGAGTACCTCGCCCGGCTGCACGGGATGGACCACCTGGGCGCCTCCCGGGCCGGCCGGGCCTGGCTGGAGCGCCTGGGCGTGGCGGACCGGATCGGCAGCCGGGTGGACTCCCTCTCCCACGGCAACCAGCAGCGAGTCCAGCTGGCCGCCGCCCTGGTGCACGACCCGGAGCTCCTCGTACTCGACGAGCCCCTGGCCGGCCTCGACCCCGGCGGCATCGAGGCCATCGGCGACGTCCTCGTGGACCAGGCCCGCCAAGGCCGCGGCGTGCTCTTCTCGAGCCACCAGCTCGATCTGGTCGAGGACCTCTGCGAGACGGTGACGATCATCGACCACGGGCACCTCGTCGTCACCGGCGACGTGGACGACCTGGCGACGAGAGGACAGCAGCGGCTCGTCGTCCGTGTCGAGGGCGACCGGGACGGCAACTGGGCCCGGCGGCTGCCCGGGGTGGAGGTCTCCGAGGTGGCCGGGGGTGCCGTCCGCCTCGTCGTCGGGCAGGAAGTGGACAGCAACGCCGTGCTCGAGGCGGCGATGGCGGCCGGCCGGGTGACGACCTTCGACTTCGCCCGCCGCCGGCTCTCCGAGGTCTTCCGGGAGGCCCTCCGGTGAGCGGGGCACTCGCCGTGCTCGCCGCGCTCGCCGCGCTGGCGGCGCCGGTCAAGTGGTCGCTCGTCGCCGTGATCGCCGCCGTCGTCGTCTCGGTCCGCGTGTGGCGCTTCCGCCGGCGCCGCCGGGGGACGATCGAGGGCGTGCCCCGGGTCCCGGACGTCGCCGCCGTCGGGAAGCGGACGGGCCGGCTGTCGCGCAACGCCACCTGGCTGGTGGCGCGGCGGGAGATCGTCGAGCGCCTCCGGGCCCGGTCCTTTCGGGTCGTGACGGCGATCATCCTCCTCGTGGTCACCGCTGCCATCGTCATCCCCGTCCTCACCAAGTCGAGCTCCACGCCGCTGCGGGTGGGGATCGTGGGGACGGTGTCGGCCGGTCAGCGGGCCGCGGTGGCGCAGGCCGCCAAGAGCATCGGGTCTCGGGCCACGGCCGTGCCCGAGGCGACGGCCGAGGAGGCCACGGCGGCGGTGCGAGCCGGCAAGGTCGATCTCGCCGTCCTCGACGGCTCGTCGGTCCTCGTCGACAAGCCGGCCCCCTCGACGAGCAGCTCCGCCACCGACCGGCTGGCCCGCGCCCTGGCCGCCTACCTCGGCGTGGACAGGGCGTTCGGCGAAGCCGGCCTCTCGCCGGCCCAGGTGGCCCGGATCGCCGGCGCCCAGCCCCTTCCCGTCCGGGTCCTGCAGCCGACCTCCTCCAAGGCGGAGGCGGCCCGGGGGACGTCGGTCATCGGGGTCATCCTCGTCTTCGTCATGCTCAGCCAGTACGAGACCTGGACCCTCATCGGCGTCATGGAGGAGAAGGCGAGTCGGGTGGTCGAGGTGCTCCTCGCCACCGTCCGGCCGCTGCAGCTCCTCGGCGGCAAGGTCCTCGGCATCGGCACCGTGGCCCTGGCACAGGCGGCGGTGATCCTCGCCTTCGCCTTCGGGCTCGCCGAGGCGGTGGGCTCGTCGCTGCTCCAAGGGAGCGCCCCCCTCACGCTCCTGGCGGGGCTCTTCTGGTTGGTGATCGGCTACGCCTTCTACTGCTGGGTGTACGCGGCGGCGGGGTCGATGGCCGAGCGACAGGACCAGGTCCAGACCCTCATCCTCCCCCTCACCATCCCGATGATCGTCGGTTACGTGACCGCCCTCACCGCGGCGAGCGCCGGGAACGCCTCGGCGTTCGTCCAGGTGCTCGCCTACCTTCCTCCCACGGCGCCGTTCGTCATGCCGATCATGGTCGGGCTGGGGGCGGTCTCCTGGTGGCAATTCGCGGCGTCGGCCCTCGTCACCGTGGGCGCCACCGTGGCCGTCGCCCGGCTCGCCTCGGTCGTCTACCGCCGGGCCGTCCTGCGCACGGGGGGCCGGGTCTCGCTCCGCGACGTCCTCACCGCCGGCGGGTAGCCGCCTGCCGCCCGGCGGCGGCCGGCGGTCGGCGGTCGGCGGTCGGTCAGGACGCGTCGACGAGCACGCAGCAGCGGTCGGCGGCCGGCTCGAGACGAGCCGTGAGGCGGGCCGCGCCCAGGCCGGCGAGGACCCCGGAGACGAACTCGTGGTTCATGCCACAGACGAGACCAGGGTGGGTCTGGGCGAGCCGGTGGAAGGGGCAGTTCCGGAGCACCACCGTCCGCGGGCCGCCGCCCGGGGACACGTGGGGTTCGAACCCGCAGGAGGAGAGAACCTCGAGGAGCGACGCGAGCGCCCCGGCGTCCCCCCGACGCCGCCGGGCGGCCGACGACTCGCCGAGGCGGCGGCCGGCCTCCGCCGACACGGCCCGGACGGCCTCCGCCACGGCCGTCCCCTCGGTCTCGGCCCGGGTCACCGCTTCGGCGAGGAGCCGCCCGGCGAGCTCGTAGTCCCGGTCGGGCAGGCTCACCGCGACCTCCGCCTGCGACGGCCGGTAGAGCTTGGCGGGCCGGCCGGCACCAGGGCCCTGGCGATCGGTGAGCCGCCGGAACTCGGTCTCGAGGAGGCCCTCGTCGACGAGCTTGTCGAGGTGGAACTTGGCGGTGTGCCGGGGCACTCCCACGCCGGCGGCCGCCTCGTCCCTGCTCACGGCGGCGTCCCTTCCCACCACGAATCGGTACAGCCGGCGCCGGACCTCGTCACCGAGGGAGGCGATGCGCACGACGTCCTCGTCGAAGGTGTCCCGGCTCACGACGGCCTTCTAACAGATAGATCCATTGACGAAATCCCTCTCCACTTCTATAGTGTATCTCAATGTCTCTTAGAACTCCCGACGTGCAGGTCGGCGCCGAAGGGGGCATCCACCGGGTCGAACGGCGACCCGTCCGCCGAGGAGGTCACCACGTGCGCAGGTTCTCGTTCCGCCCCGCCCTCACGGTCCGGGGCCGGACCTTCAAGGGACTTCGGGGGTGGGCCGGCAAGCCCGTCCACCCGCCCCTCACCGACGTCCCCATCACGGCCTACCTCCTGGCGACCCTCTTCGACGTGGGGTCGTTCGCCGGCGGCAGCGGGCACCGGTGGGCACGGGAGCTCTGGCACGCCGGCACCTTCACCTTCGTCGCCGGGGCCGGGGTCTCGGTCCTGGCCGCCCTCACCGGGTTGTGGGACGCCTGGAAGTCCTCGGAGGCCGGCACCCAGGCGAGGCGGACCATCAACGCCCATGCCCTCGTCATGGTGACCGTCACCCTCCTCGCCCTCGGCGACATCGCCTGGCGGATCGCCGACTACCACTCCCACGCCGTGACGCCGGTGGGCGTGATGGTGCTCTCCCTCGTCGTCGCCGGGCTCGTCTCGCTCGGGGCCACCTACGGCGGGAGCCTCGTCTACGACTACGGCTTCAACGTGGAGACGGCCGGCGACCATCCCGTCTGGCACCACTCGGAGACCGACGTCCTCCCCGGGCGGCACTGACCGGCGTTATCCTCGCCGTTCGCCCTCCGGACGCCCGACAAGCGAGCCCGATGGCGGAAGAGCGGGGGGTGCATGAAACCCGAGGACCTGTACCACACCGGCATCGTGGTCGACGACTTCGAGGCCGCCCTGGCCAGGATGGCCGACGCGGCGGGCTACCGCTGGTGCGAGGAGGCGGCCGTCGAGCAGACGGTGTGGACCCCCGCCGGTGACGAGAAGGTCCGCATCCGGTTCGCCTACTCCATGAGCGAGCCCCGGGTCGAGGTGATCGAGGCCGTCCCCGGCACCGTCTGGACGGCGTCCGACTCGGGCCTCCACCACCTCGGCTACTGGTCCGAGGCCGTCGACCGGGACCTCGACCGGCTCGTGGCACTCGGGATGGAGGTCGAGGTGAAGTCGGTCCTTCCCGACGGCTCGTCCCTCTTCGCCTACTGCCGGGGGGTCTCCGGGCCGCGCCTCGAGCTCGTGAGCCGGGCCCTCGAGCCGATGATGACGACCTGGTTCGCCACCGGCCGGCGCCCTTTCGCCTGACCGCCGGTCCCGAGCCGCAGGCGTCCGGCGGCCGGCACTACGGGCCGGACGGGCCCGAAGGGGCGAGGTCGGCCGGCGCGGTACGGGACAGGGCGACGACCCCGGCCGCCATCACCACGAAGGCCACCACGGCGCCGGCGACCTGGACGGCGTCGCCGGTGAGCCGGTCGTCGAACAACCAGACGCTCAGCACGATGGCAGCCGCCGGGTCGACGACGATGAGGACGGGCTGCGACACGCTCAGGGGCCCGCTCTGGAGGGCCGCCTGTTGTACGACGGTGCCGACGACCCCGCTCAAGAGGAGGGCGTAGACGGGCCAGTGGGCCAGCATGCCGAAGACGCCGTGGGCGGTCAGGGTCTGGGTGGCCGCCTTGATGAAGGTCGCCATCAGGGCCCAGGTGATCGAGGCAGCCGCCGCGAAGAGCGCGGCCCTGCGGACCGGTGAGCCCTTCCTCCAGCCCAGCGCCGAGAGGCCGGCGACGATCCCCCCGAAGGTGAGGAGGGCCGACGCCCATTCCGCCTTGTTGGGGACGGGGTGGCCTCCGGTCGGGCTGGCCACCGACAAGAAGGCCGCCAGGGCGACGACCACCACGAGGGCCGAGCCCCAGGCCGCCCCGGAGATCTCCTGGTGGACCCAGAACCGGCGCAGGAGGAGGGCGAAGACGAGCTCGGTGACGAGCAGGGGCTGGACCACCGAGAGCGCCCCGTTGTGCAGGGCCAGGGCCTGAAAGGCGAAACCACCGGCGGCCGCCACCCAACCGAGGAGCCACAGGGGGTGGCGGAAGAGGTAGCCGACGAGGGCCACGCCCCGGTGGTGCTCGGGGATGTCGGCGCTCGCCGCGTGCTGGGTCATGAGGTGCGCGGCGTTGGCGAAGGCGGCCGCCAGGGCGAAGGCGACGGTGACCGTCACGACCTAGCCGTTCTTCCTAGGGACGGCGCCGCGTCACCGCGATGAGGTGGGCGCTCAGTCCGAGCAGCGAGGGCTCCGACTCCACGCAGCGGGCGGACTCGAGGACGGCCTCCCGGCCCTCGGCGCTGTCCAACCGCTCGGCCAGATCGGGCAGCCAGCCGGCCAGACCCTCGACTCCGACGATCTCGACGACGGTGGCTCCGGCCGTCTCGGCCTCCTGGCGCAGGTCGTCGGGGTGGTGGAAGTAGGCCGTCGTGAACCAGTGCGGGGAGTCGGTCGGGTTCCGGTGCTGGCCCTCCCGCAGGTCACGCTTCACGATCTGGCGGAAGAGGGGATCGAAGAGGAAGCCCCGGGCGAGGCCGTCGAAGAGCGAGGCGAACCTGGAGATGGCCGCCGCGAAGACGTACCCGCCCGGGCGGACGGCTCGCTGCGCCTCCCTCCAGGCGAGCAGCCGGTCCTCGATCTCGGTCAGGTGGTAGAGCGGTCCGAAGAGGAGCACGGCGTCGAACGCCTCGTCGTCGACTGGAAGGGCTCGGGCGTCGCCCACCTCGGCGGTGACGAGGCCCGGGGACCCTCCCAGCCGTGAGGCCACCTCGACGTGTCGTGGCACGAGGTCGACGACGTGGACGCGGTGGCCCTGGGAGGCGAGCCATTCGGCATGGACCCCGGTCGCCCCGCCGACGTCGAGGACGGCACCGGGTGTGGCCGGCAGATACCGGCCGAGCACCTCCCGGGTCCGCAGCAACTCCAACCGCCCCGGGCCCTCGACGATGCGACGGCCCTCTTCGATCGTCTCGTAGTGCCGCAGGATCTCCGGTGCCGGCCGGTCCATCGCCGGAGCTTAGGGACTACGGGTGGCGGCGCCGGGGTTGGCGGATCAGGCGGGCCTTCCCCCAGCCGGTCCCGTCACGAGCAGCCGCTCGTCGTCCCGCAGCTCGAGCACACGTAGCAGGAGCCGGCCCGCTGCATGACCATCCCGCACTGGTAGCAGAGGGGGGCGTCGCGCTGCTCGGCCCGGGGCGCCGGCGCGGCGGGAGATCCGGCCGACTCGGCCGACGGCCGGGACCGGGGCACCGGGCTCAGGCCGGCGTCCTCCACCAGGTCCTCCTCGGGCGTGGCCGCCTCCTCCACGCCGGGCAGGGTGGGCTGCATCCGCTCGGAGGTGGAGAGCACCCCGAGACCCTCCCGGTCCTCCCGGCTCAGGTAGTCGAGGGCGAGCCGGCGGAAGATGTAGTCGAGGAGGCTCGTGGCGATCCGCAGGTCGGCGTCGTCGGTAATACCGGCCGGCTCGAACCGCATGTTCGAGTACTTGAGGACGTAGGTCGAGAGCGGTACGCCGTGCTGGAGGCCGAGGCTCACCGAGATCGAGAAGGCGTCCATGATCCCGGCCAGGGTCGACCCCTGCTTGGAGACCTTGATGAACACCTCGCCCGGGCGGCCGTCCTCGTACTCCCCCACCGTGACGTAGCCCTCGCAGTCGGCCACCCGGAAGGCGAAGGTCTTGGACTGGCGCCGGCGGGGCAGCCGTTCCCGGACGGCCCCCACGACGACGGTGTCGGCCGGCCGTCCCCGCTCCTTGGCCAGCGCCGCCTCCAGCTCGGCGATCTTGACGGCCAGCTCCCGGTCCCGGGCCTCGGCGTCGGAGCCGGCCGGGGCGAAGTCCCCGCCCTCGCCGACGGCCTTCCCGTCCTTCTTGGTGGTCGACAGCGGCTGGGCCACCTTGCAGTTGTCCCGGTAGACGGCGACGGCCTTGATGCCGAGGTGCCAGGCGTCGAGGTGCAGCTGCTCGACCTCTTCCACGCTCACGTCCTCGGGCAGGTTCACGGTCTTGCTGATGGCCCCGGAGATGAACGGCTGCACGGCACCCATCATCCGGACGTGGCCGCTGTAGTGGATGGTGTTGTCGCCCATCGAGCAGGCGAACACCGGCAGGTGGTCGGCGGCGAGGTGCGGGGCCCCCACGATCGACTTGTGCTCGTCGATGTAGGAGACGATGTCCTCGACCTGCTCGGGCGAGTAGCCCAGGCGGGCCAGGGCCCGGGGCACGGTCTGGTTGACGATCGACATCGTCCCCCCGCCCACGAGCTTCTTCGTCTTC
>JAGWNV010000033.1 GCA_028872975.1 Acidobacteriota bacterium | reverse complement strand
CGCCGAAGCGGGCCACTCGGTGCTCGTGGTGGGGCCGACCCAGAGCTTCAAGACGAGCGGGTTCGCCGTCCCCGCCATCCTCGAGTGGTCGGGGCCGGTGCTGGCCGCCTCGGTGAAGACCGACCTCCTGGCGCGCACCGTGGCCTGGCGTCGCCAGCAGGGGACGGTGTGGGTCTACGACCCGAGCGGCTCCACCGGGATGCCGGCCGACGGCTGGTCGCCCGTCGACGCGGCGTCGACCTGGGGTGGCGCCCGACGGGTGGCCCACAGCCTCACCGAGGCGGCCAGGCCACAGGCCGGCGGACTCGCCGACGCCGAATTCTGGTACGCGGCCGCCGCCAAGCTGCTCGCCCCGCTCCTCCTGGCGGCGGCGGTGTCGGGCCGGACCATCGCCGACGTGCGGCGGTGGCTCGACGAGCAGGAGCAGCTCGAAGTGGCCGACGCCCTCTTCGCCGCCGGTGCCGCGGGGCGCGAGGCCCTGCAGGCGGCCCGGGCGGGCTGGGGACGCGACGAACGCCAGCGAAGCGGCGTCTACACCACCGCCGAGATGGTCCTCGAGGCATTCGGGGACCCGCCCGCCCTCTCGGCGTCGGGCACCTCGATCCGCCCCTCCTGGCTCCTCGGCGCCGCCAACACGCTGTATCTGTGCGCCCCGGCGCACGAGCAGCGCCGCCTCCGGCCGCTGTTCACCGCCCTTGCCACCGAGGTCCTCGACGCCGCCTTCTCGACATCGTCGCGCCGGGGCGGGCCGCTCGACCCCCCACTTCTCGTCGTCCTCGACGAAGCCGCCAACGTCGCCCCCGTGGCCGAGCTCGACGCCCTGGCCTCGACGGCGGCAGGCCACGGCGTGCAGCTCGTGACCGTGTGGCAGGACCTCGCCCAGCTCACGGCCCGCTACGGGCCGCGGGCGGGGACGGTGGTGAACAACCACCGGGTGAAGGTCTTCCTCTCCGGCATCGCCGATCCCGGCACGCTCGAACACGCCAGCGTCCTCGTCGGTGACACCGAGCGGCTCCTGTCACCACCCCTGCACGCCGGCGCGCACCGGACGCCGGCGCCGGCGACGCCGGTGGTCCGGCGCCTGCTTCCCGCCGACGCCCTCCGCCGCTTGGCGCCGGGCACGGCCGTGGCCCTCTCCGGGCATCTGCCCCCGGTGCGGCTCCGCCTGCGGCCCTGGTGGCGGGATCGCCGCCTGCGCACCCGGGCGGTAGCGTGCCGGTCGTGACCGTCGACGGGCGGACGGCGGAGGAACCCGGTGATCTCGCCGCGCTCGTGGCAGCGCGCGACGCCGAGGTCAAGCGCACGGCGCGCGCCGCGCGCGACCGGGCGGCGGCGGACGGCTCGCTCGTCTGGGACCCCTTCGACCCGGCCTGGCGCCACGACCCCCACGGCGTCTACGCCGAGCTGCGCCGGCGCAACCCCGTACACCGCAGCCCGCTCGGCTTCTGGGTGTTCACCCGCCACGCCGACTGCCTCGCCGTGCTCCGCAACCGGCGCTCCTCGAGCGACGCCCGCAACGTCGACCCGGAACGCTTCGCCGCCCTGCGCTCGTTCCGGCCCGACGAGGACCCCATGGCGGAGGTGATCCAGGAGCTCGAGCCGTTCCTCTTCCGGGACCCGCCCGACCACACCCGCCTGCGGGGGCTCGTGCAGAAGGCGTTCACGCCCAAGGTGGTCGAGGGGCTCCGGCCCCGGATCACCGAGCTGTGCGGGGAGCTGCTCGACGCCATGATCGAGCGGGGGACCGCCGATCTCGTCGCCGACTACGCCTATCCGCTCCCGGTGCAGGTCATCGTCGAGATGCTGGGCGTGCCCGCCGAGGACCATGCCCAGTTCCGGACCTGGTCGGAGGCGCTCGCCCGCGGGCTCGACCCCGACTTCCTCCTCCCCACCGAGGCGGTCCAGGAGCGCCTGGCCGGCATCCTCAACTTCGTCCAGTACTTCGCCGCCCTCGTCGCCGAGCGCCGTTCGCGCCCGGGCGACGACCTCCTGAGCCGGCTCATCGCCGCCGAGGACGAGGGCAGCGTGCTCTCGCAGGGCGAGCTCATCTCGACCTGCATCCTCCTGCTCGTGGCCGGCCACGAGACGACGGTCAACCTGATCTCGGGGGCGACCCTGGCCCTGCTCGAGCACCGCCACCAGCTCGAGCGCCTCCGGGACGACCCCTCACTCGACCGCCCCGCCGTCGAGGAGCTGATGCGCTACGTCTCCCCGGTCCAGCTCACCGGCCGCGCCGCCCTCGAGCCCATGACCGTGGGCGGGACCCGGCTCGACGCCGGCGACTTCGCCATGCTCCTCGTGGGGTCGGCCAACCGGGACCCGGCCGTCTTCGACCGGCCCGACGACCTGGTGCTGTCCCGGGCCGAGAACCCGCATCTCGGCTTCGGCTTCGGCCTCCACCACTGCCTGGGCGCCGCGCTGGCCCGTGTCGAGGCGCAGATCGCCCTCGGGACCCTTCTGCGCCGGGCCGACGTCGACGGCCCGGCCGGCCCGCTCGTGCAGAAGGACAACATCGTCCTGCGAGGGCTCGAGTCCCTCCCCGTCGAGCTGTCGAGGCGCTGAGGCTCAGCAGGGGGCGCCGGGGGCCACGAGCGGCCAGGGCCGCTCGCGCTCGACCACGTGGGCCAGCTCGAGCAGCAGCGGCTCCTCGTGGTGGCGGCCGATGACCTGCATGCCGACCGGGAGCCCGACCACGGTGCCGACCGGGACGGAGATCGCCGGGTTCCCGGCGAAGTTGGCCGGCATGGTGAGGATGCCGGTGTTCCCCCCGGCCCGCATGACGTCGCCGAACTCGGCCAGCAGGTCCCGGTCCCCGACGGTCATGGGCACCGGGCCCTCGGCGGCGAAGGCCACGTCGGGGTTGGTGGCGGCGATCACGAAGTCGACCTCGTCGAGGAGCCGGGCCATCACCTCGTGCATCTCCACCCGGAACCGCTCGGCCGCCGCCGCCATGTCGAGGTCGTAGTGGTGGGCGGCGATGTTGATGCCGAGCATGACCTCCAAGGTGAGGTCGCCCTCGCAGGCCGGGTAACGGTCGCCCAGGTCGGCGGCGAGGGTCACGAGGTTGGACATCGCCCACTCGAGGAGCGCCGGGGGGAATTCGACGGGGACGTCCACCCGCGCCAGGCCGGCGTCGGCCACGAGCGCCTCCGCCCCCGATCGCACCAGGGCCGCCACCGACGGATGGACCACGGCCACCCCGAGGTCCACGGCGACGGCGACGCGCCGCCCCCGGAGGGCCTCGCCCAGTGTCCCGAGCCCCCGTTCCCATCCGTCCACCCTCGGCAGGCTCAGGGTGTCGTGGGGGTCGTAGCCGTTGCAGACGTCGAACCAGCGCGCCGTGTCGCGCACCGAGCGGCTCACGCAGCCGACGGTCACGGTGTGGGGGTTCTGATGGACCTTCGGGCCCTTGGGGATGCGGCCGTAGGTGGACTTGAGCCCGACCAGGCCGCTGTAGCCGGACGGGATGCGGATGCTCCCGCCCCCGTCCCCACCCGACGCGATGGGCACGAGGCCGCCTGCCACCGCCGCCGCCGAGCCGCCCGACGAGCCGCCCGGCGTCCGGCTCGGGTCCCACGGGTTGCGGGTGGTGCCGTGCAGCTTGGTGCTCGTGTAGTTGACACCGCCGAACTCGCTCGAGGTCGTCTGGCCGACGAGCACGGCGCCGGCGGCGCGCAGGCGCTCGACCTGCGTGCTCGTGAACTCCGCGACCCGGTCGGCGTGGACGAGCGACGCCTCGGTATAGGGCCAGCCGGCGACCGGCTCGAGCTCCTTGACGGCGACCGGGACGCCGCCGAAGGGGAGCGCCGTGTCCGCTGCCGCCGCCGTCGCCCGCGCCGCATCGGTGTCGAGGTAGCTGAAGGCGTTGAGCGCCGAGCGCTCGACGGCGCCCAGGGTCAGCTCGAGCGCCTCGGTGGGGGTGATCTCGCCGGCCCGCATGGCGTCCACCAGGGAGCAGGCGTCACCGGGCCAGGGATGGTCGGTCACCGCGGCGAGGCTACCGCCGTCCGGTCACGGCGCCCCAAGGCGGGGGCCAAGGCCTACAGTCGGCCCCGTGGATGGCGCCCACCCGTCGGCGGCCGGGACGTCCCTCGAGGGCGCCCTGCCCGACGAGGCGGCGGCCGGCCTCTACGACGTGATCCACCGCCGCCGCGACGTGCGGGCCGAGTTCACCGGGGAGCCGGTCGACCGGGCCGTCCTGCGGCGGCTCCTCTCGGCCGCCCACAGCGCACCGAGCGTCGGGCTCACCCAGCCCTGGGACTTCGTCCTCGTGACCGACGGCGGGACCCGCCGGCGGTTCTGGGAGCACGTCCAGTCCGAGCGGCGCAGCTTCGCCGACGGCCTGGAAGGCGAGCGGGCCCGGCGCTTCGCCGGCATCAAGGTGGAGGGCATCCTCGAGGCGAGCGTGTCGGTGGTGGTGACCTACGACGCCTCCCGGGGGGCGCCGGCCGTCCTGGGCCGCCACGCCATCGCCGACGCCGGGCTCTACTCGGTGTGCCTGGCCATCGAGAACCTGTGGCTGGCCTGCACGGCGGAGGGCTGGGGGATGGGATGGGTCTCGTTCTACCGCGAGGCCTTCCTGCGCGAGCTGCTCGGCATCCCCGACGGCATCCGGCCCGTGGCCTGGCTGTGCCTGGGGCCCGTCTCGCACCTCCAGGACGTCCCCGACCTGGAGCGGGCCGGCTGGCGCCGGCGCCTCGAGCTCGAGGCCGTGCTCCACGAGGAGCGCTGGTGACCCCCGCCGCCGGCGCCGGCAAGCCGTCGCACCCCTTCACGCTCGTGTTCGACATCGGCGGCACCGGGCTCAAGGCAGCGGTGCTCGACGCCGCCGGGGCGCTCGTGGCCGACCGGGTCCGGGTCGACACCCACTACCCCTGCCCGCCGGGGCTCCTCGTCGACGACCTCGCCGCCCTCGCCGCCCCCCTCCCCCCGGCCGAGCGGGTGGCGGCCGGCTTCCCCGGCATGGTCCGGGAGGGCAAGGTGCTCTCGGCCCCGCACTTCGTGACCGTGGCCGGGCCGGGGACCGCCGTCGACAAGGCCCTCACCGGCGAGTGGCGGTCCTTCGACCTCGCCGGCGCCCTGTCGGCCCGGCTCGGTAAGCCGGCCCGGGTGGCCAACGACGCCGACGTGCAGGGAGCGGCCGTCATGAAGGGCACCGGCCTCGAGCTCGTCGTCACCCTCGGCACCGGGGTGGGCACGGCCATCTTCTACGGGGGCCAGCTCATGCCGCATCTCGAGCTCGCCCACCATCCGCTGCACAAGGACGACACCTACAACGACCAGCTCGGCGACCGGGCCCGCAAGTCGGTGGGGAACGCCCGCTGGAACAAGCGGCTGCGACGCGCCGTCGAGGTGCTCCGCGAGCTGTGCTTCTTCGACCACTGCTACATCGGCGGCGGCAATTCCCGTCGCGTCGAGGGCGAGATCGCTCCCGACGTGACCGTCGTCGACAACACCGCCGGGCTGCTCGGCGGCATCAAGCTCTGGGACGGCGGCCACATCGGGCTGGAGCGGTGAGCCGGGACGTCGACGCCCGGGAGGAGCCCGAGCAGCGGCCCTCGCGCCGCGCCGTGGCCCGCGCCGCCGTCCTCCTCGTGCTCGCCGGCGCCGTCGTGGCCTTCGTGGTCGGCAACACCCAGAAGGTCCCGGTGCATCTCGGCGTCACCACCGCCCATCCCCAGCTCGTGTGGACGGTGGTGGGGTCGCTCGCCGTCGGCATCGTCCTCGGGTTCGTGGGCGGGAGGGGCGTCCGGGGCCGCAAGGCGGTGGGGGGCCGGGGGCGCCGGGGCCGCTGATGCAGGCCGCCGTCGTCGACAGCGGCGCCCTCGAGTGGAGGACCGTGCCCGACCCGGTGCCCGGGCCGGGGCAGCTCCTCGTCGAGGTGCACGCCGCCGGGGTGAACAACGCCGATCTGATCCAGCGCCTCGGCCTCTACCCCCCGCCGGCGGGCTGGCCGGAGGACGTCCCGGGCCTCGAGCTCGCCGGACGCGTCGTGGCGCGGGGACCGGGATGTGGCGGCCCGCTCGCCGCCGGCGATCGCGTCATGGGCCTCGTGGGCGGCGGTGCCCAGGCCGAGCTGGCCGTCATGGACGAGGCCGAGGCGCTCGCCGTGCCGACCGGGACCCCGTGGGAGGAGGCGGGCGGCTTCCCCGAGGCCTTCTCGACCGCCTACGACGCCCTCGTCACCCAGGGCGGGCTCGTCCTCGGTGACCGGGTGCTCGTCACCGGCGCCGCCGGGGGCGTGGGCACGGCGGGGGTCCAGCTGGCCGCCGCCGCCGGCGCCGAGGTGGTGGCGTCGGTCCGCCGCCCCGAGCTGTGCCAGGCGCTGGTGGCGCTGGGCGCGGCGCGTGCCGAGGAGCCCGCGGCGGCGGCCGCCCTCGGGCCCTTCGACGTCGTCCTCGAGCTCGTGGGCGGGGACTCGTTCGCCCTGTCCCTCGAGGCGCTCGCCGTAGGAGGCCGCCTGGTCGTCATCGGCACCGGGGCGGGGGGACGCGCCGAGATCGACCTGCTCGGGCTCATGCGGCGCAGGGCCACCGTCCGAGGCTCGACCATGCGGGCGCGGCCGGCGCCGGAGAAGGCGCTCGTGGCCCGGGCCGTGGGGGCCCACGTGGTGCCCCTCCTCGCCGACGGCCGGGTGCGGGTGCCGATCGCCGAGACCTTCGCGCTGTCCGACGCGCCGCTCGCCTACGACCGCTTCGCCGCCGGTGCCAAGCTCGGCAAGGTGGTGCTCGTGCGCCGGTGACGGCGTGCGTGAGGGTGCGCGCGCCGGTGCGGTGACACCGGCCAGAGCAGTCCACGGGAGCCCGCCCCCGGAGGCGTTCGAGCCACCCCTGTGGAGTTCGAGCCACTCCTGTCGGAGCCTGGGTCGCCTCGCACCGCGCCGCCCGTGGTCCGCTCTGGCCGTGTCGTCCGCTGCCCCTCGCGCTCCCTCCGGTGCATCGGGGATTGCGTGGGGCCCCGCTCCCGCTGCGGGCCCCGCACTGGAGAACTGACCGGCCGGAACGCCCCGATATTCGCCAACACCCGCCCTACACACCGGCGGTGGCGGGCATGGCCCGGAGGTGGGGGGGCGGCGCGCCGACCGACAGGGATGCCGGCGACGGGTGTTCCCGGGACGCCGGCGGGGAAAGGGTTGGCCCGGTGGGATCGCTCCGGGCACGCTCGTCGGCCGGCACGGAGCCGTACGGGAGCGCGTCGATGGGCACGGGGACCGAGAGCGGGGTGCGGGCCTTCGAGGACTTCTACCGCTCGCGCGCCCGGGGCCTCCATCGCTACGCCACCACGATCGTGGGGCCGTCCCACGCCGACGACGCCTGCCAGGACGCCTGGCTGCGCCTGTGGCGCGCCTGGGGCAGCGCCCGGGACGACCGGCTCGACGCCTGGGCCCGGCAGGTGGTCCGCAACTGCTGCATGGACTGCCTCGGCCGCCGGGCGACGGCGGACGAGACGCCCGACGCGGCCCCGGAGAGGCCGGCAGCCGATCCACAACCCGACGAGCTGGTGGTCAGCCGGGCCGAGGCGGCCGCCATCGGCGAGTGCATGCGGCGGCTGCCGGCCCATCTCCGGGAGGCGATGTGGCTGCGCGAGGTGATCGGGCTCAGCTACGCCGAGATGGCCGACGCGCTGGGGGTGCCCATCGGCACGGTGATGTCCCGGCTCCACTCGGCCCGGCGGAAGCTGGCGCGAAGGCTCGTCCGTTAGACCGGCGGGTGGCGGATCGGGCGGACGGGGAACGGCCTGGGCAGGGGCTCGGGCCGGGACAGCGGGGAAGAAGGACGACATGATCGGCAGGCGGCATCCGAGCCGGGTGCAACTGGCGGCGTGGTTCGACGGCGAGGCGCCCGAAGGCCTCGGCTGGCATCTCGTCGGCTGCGCGTCGTGCTTCGCCCACCTCCGCACGCTGGCCGGCATCCGGGCCGCACTGCGCGCCCACGCCGTCGCTGCCGCCCTCTCCACCGCGCCGGGCGCCCTCCCCCCACGGCGTGGGCCCGGGCCCGCCGGCGGCCCCGACCCCTCCCGCCCGCGCCCGTCCCGGCCGGCCGGTGTGGCCGTGCCGCACCGTTGGAGGCGCGCCGGTGCTTTGGCGGCGGTGCCGGCCGTGCTCGTGCTCCTGGCCTGCCTCCTCGTCGCCGGCGTCGTGCCCTCCCCGCTCCACTCCACGCTCTCCTCGGTGGCGACCCACCCCGGCGCCTCCGGGCACGCCCTCGGTGCGCCCGGGGCATCGGCGGGCGCCGGGACGACGGGTCCGGCCCCGCCCGGCGCCACGGCGGCGAACGGGACGGGGGCGCCGAGCACCGGCTCGCCCGGCGGGCCGGGGGCGCCACCAGGCCAACCCGGCCGTCCCGGTGGGCTCAACGGGCCGCTCCGGCTCGCCCTCGTCGTCCCCACCCGGGGCGCCGGGGCGACCGAGGGCCGGGAGGTCACCGAGGCCGTCCAGAAGGCCGTCGCCCTGGCCGACGCCGCCGGCGGGGTGGGGGGCGCCCCCGTGGCCCTGACCGTGGTGGCCGCCGAGGATCCCGCCGGGGTCTCGGCCCTGTCGGGCCGGGTGGACGCCGTGATCGGCGGCTTCGGCGCCCAGGTCCCGGGATCGGTGCCCTGGGTCCTGCCGGCGGACCCGTCGGCGTCGGGGGACGACGCCGTCCCCGCCGAGCTCTCGCCCGCCGAGACTGGGACTCGTCTCGGGGAGGATCTCGTGCGACGCGGCGTCACCGGCACGGTCGGGGTCGTCGTCGGCTCCGGGCCGGACGCCGCCCTCGCACAGGGCCTCGCCGGGGTGGTGCCGGTCTCGACCGTCGACGTCTCCTCGGGCGACGACTGCCTGCCTGCGCTCTCCGCCCTGGAGGGACACGTGACGGCGGTGGCCGTGGCCGGGCCCCCGGACCTGGCGGGGGCCTGCGTGGCCGCCCTCGCCCTCATGGCCTGGCAGCCCTCGGGCGGGCTCCTCCTCGCCCCCTCCGCCGTCTACGCCGGGGTCCCGGCGACGCTGGCCGCCGGCCCCGTCTTGAGCGTCCTCGGCCTCCCCTGGCCGACCGCGCCGTCGGCGGGAGCGGCGACCTTCCGCTCGGCGGTGCCGGGGGTGCGTTCCTACCGGGCCCTCGTCTCCTTCGCCGCCGCCGAGCTCGCCGTGCAGGTGGCCCGCACCACCGGCGCCCTGGGCCTCGCCGACGTCGGCCGGGGGATCTGGTCGACCGACCTCTACGACTTCGCCGGGTTCCAGAACGCCGGCGCCCAGGTCGTCGAGGACTCGGCCGGGAGCTGGGTCACGGCACCCTGACGGTCGTCCCGGCCAGGGCGGCGGCCAAGGCGTCGAGCCCGGGGCCGTCGGCGACGCACACGTCGAGGCCGTCGGTCTCGGCGAGCCACCGGCGGTTCTCGTCGTGGACGACGTCGGCGGGGTCGTAGCGGTTCAGCACGACCACCACCGCCGGCGGCACCCCGGCCAGGGGCCCGACCGCCGATCGCACGGCGTGGATGGTGCCCAGGCCGGCGTTGGCCACGAGCACGACGCACGCCGGGCGGAGGGCGACGGCGAGGTCGACGGCGTCGCCGTCCTCGGCCTGGGGCGAGCGCAGGCCCCCGGCGGTCTCGACGAGCCCGACCGCCGGCCCCGGCTCGGGCCAGTCCAGGGCCTCCACGAGGTCACGGAGCCGCAGCGGTGTCCTCCCCAGCCGACGCGCCGCCAGCGGCGGCGCCGCCGGCACCGGGTACGACCGTTCGGGCGGGCACACGACCTCGGGGGCCTCGCCGCTGGCGGCGGCCAGCAGCTCGGCGTCGGTGGGGCCCTGTCCCGGCTCGAAGGACTGGGCCGGCTTGCGGGCGGCCACGGCCACGCCGGCGGCCCGCCAGCGCTCGAGGAGCCGGCACGACACCCAGGTCTTGCCGATCTCGGTCCCGGTGCCCACGACCAGCACCAGCCGGCCGGGCCCGGCGCTCATGCCGGGACCGACAACTCGGACAGGGCGGCCTGGAGGCGTGCGACGTCCTCGTCGGTGTGCGCCGCCGACAGCGTGACCCGCAGGCGGGCCGTCCCCGGCGCCACGGTGGGGGGACGGATGGCGGGGACCCACAGGCCCTGCTCGAGAAGGCGCGCCGAGGCGGCCAGGGCGGCCGACTCCTCGCCGAGGACGAGGGGGACGATGGGGCTCGGGTGGCCTGGGGCGATGCGTTCCACGTGCGCCCGCAGCCGGGCCAAGAGCGCCCCGCCCTCGGCGCCGTGGAGGACCTCGAGGGCGGCCAGGGCGGCGGCGGCGTCGGGCGGGGTGAGGGCGGTCGTGAAGATGTAGGAGCGGGCGCCGTTCTCGACGAGCTCGAGGAAGGGGGCCGGCCCGGCGACATACCCGCCGAGCGAGCCGAGCGTCTTCGACAGGGTCCCGACCCGCAGGGCGTCGACCCCCTCGAGGGAGGGCGCCGGGTCGGGGCCGAGCACGGCGTGGGCCTCGTCGAGCACCAACAGGGCGTCGTGGCGGCGGCACAGGTCGGCCAGCCCCTCGACCGGGGCCACGTCGCCGTCCATCGAGAAGACGAGGTCGCTCACCACGAGGGCGGGCCCGGCCGCCTCGGCCAGGAGCCGGTCGAGGGCGCCCAGGTCGAGGTGCGGGTAGACGGCGACCTCGGCACGGGCCAGCCGGGCCCCGTCCACGATCGAGGCGTGGTTGTACTGGTCCGAGCAGATCCGCACGCCGGCCTCGCCGAAGGTGGTGAGGACCCCGAGGTTGGCGGCGAACCCGGTGGGGAAGACGACGGCCCGCTCGGTACCGGCGTGGCGGGCGAGGGCTTCCTCCAGCTCGTGGTGGACGGGCCGCGAGCCGGTGACGAGCCGGGAGGCGCCGGCGCCCGTCCCCCAGCGCTCGAGGGCGGCGGCCGCGGCGGCGGTGACGGCGGGGTGGCTGCTCAGGCCGAGGTAGTCGTTGGAGGCGAAGGCCACCACCGGCCGGCCCTCGTCGGTGAGGGGGCCGGCCGGTCCCCTGGCGTCGAATGGCCGGGGCCGTCGCCAGCGGTCCTGGGCCGCCACCTCGGCGCAGCGCTCGGCCACGCGCCGGCGCCAGCCGCCGCTCACCGCCGGTCCACTGCGGTCACGTCGCCACCTCGTCGAGGGCGGCGGCCAGGGTGTCGACGATGAGCTCGACCTCGCCGGCCTCGACGGTGAGCGGTGGCATGAGGACGACGACGTCCCCGAGGGGGCGCAGGAGGACACCGCGGCGGACCGCCGCCGCGCACACCCGCCTGCCCAGGCGCACCCCGCGCCCGGTGGGGTCGAGCTCGACGCCCACCATGAGGCCCCGCTGGCGGACGGCCTTCACGGCGCCGTGCGGGGCGATCCGGCCGGCGAGCAGGCGGGCGAGCTGCGCGGCGCGGGCCCCGACGTTGTCGAGCACGCCGCCCTCGTGGACGAGCCGGAGGTGCTCGAGGGCCACGGCGGCGCCGAGGGCGTTGCCGCCGTAGGAGTGGCCGTGGAAGAGCGCCAGCGGCTCCTCGCCCAGGAAGGCCTCGTAGACGTGGCCGGCGGCGACGGTCGCCGACATGGGGAGATAGCCGCCGGTGATGCCCTTGCCGAGGCAGAGGAGGTCGGGCCGCAGCCCGCACCAGTCGCTGGCGAAGAGCCGGCCCGTGCGGCCGAAGCCGGTGGCCACCTCGTCGGCCACGACCAGCACGCCGGCGTCGGCGGCGGCCCGGCCGAGGACGCCGACGTCGGTGGGCTCGGCCACGAGCATCCCGGCGGCGCCCTGGACGAGCGGCTCGAAGACCACGGCGGCGAGCTCGGGACCGTGGGCCTCGAGGACGGCGAGGGCCTTGTCGAGCCAGGCGGGGTCGTCGTAGCCGGGGGTGCGGTGCACGGGGAACCGGAGGGGGTCGTAGAGCGAGGTGCCGAAGCCCCCGTCGCCGACCGAGAGCGACCCCACGGTGTCTCCGTGGTAGGCGTTGCCGAGGGCCAGGTAGCCGACCCGCCCGTGGTCGCCGCGGTTCACCCAGTACTGGAAGGCGATCTTGAGCGCCTGCTCGACGGCGGAGGCCCCGTCGGAGGCGAAGAGGAAGTGGGGCCCGTCCACGGGGACGACGGCGGCGAGGGCCTCGGCCAGCTCGACGACGACCCGGTTGGTGTTGCCGAGCATGGTCGAGTGGGCGACCTTCCCGGCCTGGCGGGCCAGGGCGGCGTCGAGCTCGGGGACGCGGTGGCCGAGGGTGGTCACCCACAGCGACGAGATGGCGTCCAGGTAGCGCCGGCCCTCCACGTCGACGAGCTCGTGGCCCTCGGCGTGGTCGACGACGATCGGGGCGTGCTCGTCGTAGTGGGCCATCTGGGTGAAGCCGTGCCACACCACCGCCCGGTCCCGGCGGAGCCAGTCCTCGCTGCTCACGGTGGGCAAGTCTCAGACCTGGGAGCGGCCTCTGTCCACCACGGCCTGCCGCCGCCGCTCGATCTCCCCGGGGTCGACGGCCCCGCCGTGGAAGGCGGCCGCCGCCTCGGCCTCGATGCGCCAGGCCTCGGCCCGGCTCACGAGGGTGCCCCGGCGGTAGGTGTCGAGGAGGGTCCGAAGCGCCCCGGGATCGGTGGTGGCGACGTCGCCGGCGATGGCGAGGGCGCGGGGCAGGAGCTCCCCGTGGGCGACGACGTGGTTCACGAGGCCCCAGCGCTCGGCGGTGACGGCGTCGACGAAGTTGCCGGTGGCGCTCATCTCGCGGGCCCGGCGCAGGCCGACGGCCTCGGGCAGGAGCACGGTGAGTCCCCACAGCGGCTGGACGCCGATGCGGGCGTGGGTGTCGGCGAAGCGGGCCCGCTCCGAGGCGACGAGGAAGTCGCAGTTGAGCGCCAGCTCGAGGCCTCCGGTCACCGCCGAGCCGTTCACGGCGCCCACGATGGGCTTGTCGGTGTCGAGCAGGGTGCGCCGGCCGCGGGCGCCGGGGTCGGGGCGGCCGGCATCGACGTCGTCGGCGGTGCCCTCGCCGTGGCGGTGCCGGCGGGTGGGCGGCGGGTCGTTCAGCACGCCCCCGTCTTTCCCGAGCTCCTTCAGGTCGAGCCCGGCGCAGAAGGCGGGGTCGGCGCCGGTGAGCACCAGGGCGGCGACCTCCTCGTCGGCGTCGGCCCGGCCCACGGCGGCGCGGATCTCGGCGATCATCCGCCGCGACAGGGCGTTTCTCGCCTCGGGCCGGTCCATGGTGACGAGGGCCACGGCGCCGTGTCGCTCGTAGCGGACGACGGCGCCGCTCTCGGCGCCGGTGCCGGGAGGGCTCAGCGGGTCACCACCACGCTGGACCCGTGGCCGAAGAGGCCCTGGTTGGCGCTCACGCCCACCCGGGCGCCCTCCACCTGGCGCTCGCCGGCCTGGCCCCGCAGCTGCCAGGTGAGCTCGCACACCTGGGCGATGGCCTGGGCCGGGATGGCCTCGCCGAAGCAGGACAGGCCGCCGCTCGGGTTGACCGGGATGCGGCCGCCGATGGCGGTGTCCCCGTCGCGCAGGAGCTTCTCGGCCTCGCCCTCCTTGCAGAGGCCGATGTCCTCGTACCAGTCGAGCTCGAGGGCGCTCGAGAGGTCGTAGACCTCGGCGACGTCGACGTCCTCGGGACCGATGCCTGCCTCCTCGTAGGCGGCGGTGGCGATCGACTGGCGGAAGGTGGGAGCGGGCCCGCCGGTCACCGAGGCGGCCGAGTCGGTGGCGAAGTTGGGCATCTCGATGACGGCCTGGGGGAACCGGGGGGTGACGGTCGACACCGCCGCCACCCGGACCGGGTCGGCCTGTCCGTGCCGCCGGGCGAAGTCCATGCTGGACAGCACGAGGGCGGCGCCGCCGTCGGAGGTGGCGCAGATCTCGAGGAGTCGGAGGGGATCGGCCACCATGGGCGAGGCGAGGACCTCCTCGGCGGTCACCTCGGCGCGGTACCGGGCGTTGGGGTTGTGGACGCCGTGGCGGGCGTTCTTCACCTTCACCGCCGCGAAGTCGTCCTCGGTGGCCCCGAAAAGCTCCATCCGGCGGCGGGCGTAGAGGGCGAAGTAGGTGGGGTTCGTAGCCCCGAGGAGATGGAAGCGGAGCCAGTCCGGGTCGTCGCGCCGCTCACCGCCGACGGGGGCGAAGAAGCCCTTGGGGGTGGTGTCGGCACCGACGACGAGGGCTACGTCGCACAGGCCGGCCAGGATCTGGGCCCGGGCGGCGGCCACGGCGGTGGCCCCCGAGGCGCAGGCGGCGTACGAGCTCGCCACCCTGGCGCCGGTCCAGCCGAGGGCCTGGGCGAAGGTCGCCCCCGCCACGAAGCCCGGGTAGCCGTTGCGGATGGTGTCGGCCCCGGAGACGAACTGGATGTCGGCCCACTCGACGCCGGCGTCGGCCAGGGCGGCCTGGGCGGCGGCCACGCCGTACTCGACGAAGTTCCGTCCCCACTTGCCCCAGGGGTGCATCCCTGCGCCGAGGACGGCGACGGGCTCAGTCAACGGCCCGCACCAGTTGCTCGCTCACGTCCTTCAAGATCCCGGCCACGAGGGGCCGCCACTTCCAGATCAGGTACACGTGCTCCTCGTCCTCGTAGAGGGGTTCGAGGACGAGCTCGACCTCGTCGCCGATGTGGATGTCGCCGGCGTCGATGCCGGACGCCACCTGGCCCATCACGACCATCTTCTCGGCGGCCAGTTCGACGGCGGCCAGGGCGAAGGGCACGTAGGGGTCGGCGGCCACGTATGGGGTGGGGGGCTGGTAGCGGGCGTCGGTGTAGGACCAGATCCGGCCCCGGCGGCTCAGCTCCACCTCGGCGAAGTCGGTGCCGTCACAGGCCGGGTTCCGGCAGAAGGCCTGCTCCTTGGGGAAGGCGACGGTGCCGCACCGCCCGCAGCGGCTGCCCAGGAGGGCCGGCTCGGGGTCGAGGGTGTACCAGCCGGGCTGGGCTGCCACCTGGGTCTTTCCGGGCACCGGGGGATTCTAACGCTGCGTCAGATTCCGGCTCCCCGCCGGGGCGGACCGGGCTCCGGGGACGGACGAGGCCCTACAGGGAGGCGGCCACGATGGCCACCACCAGGACGACGAGCACGGCCAGGGAGACGATCTGCCGGCGCCGCCAGCGGCGGCGGAGGTCGGCGGCGAGCTGCGAGTCGTCGTGGCCGCCGTTGGACCGGTACGGCGTCGCACCGGCGTCGTCACCCCAGTCCCAGAAGTCGGGATCGTTCGGATCGCGGGGGGCAGGCCCGACCGGCGTCGGCACGGCCGGGAGCCTACGACCAGGCTGGCCGGGCCGAGGGCCGCTCCAGGTAGGGTGGTCGGCCTGCCGGATCCCCCCAGATCCGGCCGAGCGCTCGTAGCTCAATTGGACAGAGCATCTGACTACGGATCAGAAGGTTGGGGGTTCGAGTCCCTCCGAGCGCGCTGAGAAAGTCCAGCTCAGAGCCATAATATGCCTGGTCGTGGACTCG
>JAGWNV010000032.1 GCA_028872975.1 Acidobacteriota bacterium | reverse complement strand
ACGGGGCAAAGGCGTCGACGGCGCCGGGCTGACGGCGCGCCGGCGGCGCCGGACCTCGCTACAGTCCGGCCGGTGACCGACTACGACGCCATCGTGATCGGAGCCGGCCACAACGGCCTCACGGCCGCCTCGGTCATGGCCCGGGGCGGGATGCGGGTGCTGTGCCTCGAGAAGAACCACTTCGTCGGCGGCATGGCCTCGACCACCGAACTCATCCGGGGGTACCGGTTCGAGCTGGCCGGCTCCATCCAATTCCCGGTGCCCAACGTCGTCTACGAGGACCTCGAGCTCGCCACCTGCCCCATCTACGAGCCGGAGGTCCAGTCGGCGGCGATCGGCGAGTCCGGAGCGCCTCCGCTGCTGCTCTACTCCGATCCCGAGCGACTCCTCGATCACCTGGGCAAGGAGCTCGGGATGGATGCCGTCATGGGAATGGCCGAGATCGCCGCCTGGGCGGACGCCCCGGCCAGGGCCATCGGCCGCTTCGACGTCCGCACGCCACCCCGCTCGCTCGACGAGATGCTGGGCTGCGCCGCCAACGAGGCGGAGCGCGAGGCCATCCGGACGGCGCTGTTCGGAAGCGTCATGGACGTGGTGGACCGGTTCCTCCCCGACAAGGAGCGACATGGGCCGGTGCGGAGCATGCTCGCCTTCCTGGCCGTGAACTCGACCTACCTGGGGCCCTACTCACCGGGCACGGCCATGTGCCTCGCCTTCGCCCTCGCCTCTCCCGGCACCGCCACCATGTCCAAGGTCCGAGGCGGCATGGGAACGATCTCGGACCACCTCCTCGCACTCTTCGAACGCCACGGCGGCCGGCTGGAGCGGCACGCCAAAGTCGCCTCGATCGTCGCCGCCGGCGGCGCCGTGCGAGGAGTCACCCTGGCCGACGGGAACACCGTCACGGCGCCCGTCGTCGTCTCGAACCTCGACCCGACGGCGACCTTCACCGCCCTCCTCGACCCCGAGAGCCTCCCTCCCGAGTTCCTCCGGCGCGTCCGGGCCATCGACCACCGCGCCGCCTACTTCCAGGTCCACTTCGCCCTGAGCGGCCTGCCCCGGTACGTGGCGCCCTACGAACAGCTGAACGAGGGCGACGCAGCCCGCAACGTGACGTTCTTCGGCACCCCCGAGCAGATGGCGCAGGACTTCGAGTCCTGCCTGCGGGGCAGGGTCCCGGCGTCCCCGTCGTTCAACCTGCAGATCCCCACGTTGAGCGATCCGACCATGGCCCCGCCCGGCAAGCACGCCGCGAGCAGCTTCGCCTTCTACTTCCCGATCGGCCGCAACCAGGCGGAGCAGTCCCGGCTGCGCGACGAGATGGCCGCCAACATCGTGAGGAAGATCAGCCGGTGGGCCCCGGACTTCCCCGACCTCGTGGACCGGCAACTGAACTACCCGGCGTACACCTACGAGCGCATGTTCGGCTGCACGGGGGGAGACTTCACCCACGGCCTGCTCCAACCGGGGTTCATGGGCCCGTTCCGGCCCGGCTGGCGCGGGTGGCCCGACGCGCCCGTCCCCTTGGAGGGCCTCTACCTGTGCGGGGCCGGCTGCCACGGCGGGCCCGGCATCACCTTCATCCCCGGCTACAACGCCGGTCACGCCGTGCTGGAGGACGTCGCCCGGTTGTAGCGGATCTGCCGCTCGGTCAGCGCCAGGAACACGGCGACGGCGAAGGCCAGGCTGGTGAAGAGGCTCATCACGAAGAAGAGCCAGGGGTGGCGCAGGCCACGGCGCCGGCCGTCCACGATCGTCCACAGGGGGAGGAGCACGACGTTCACGACGATGTAGTCCTGGGCGGCCGAATCGGCGGCCCAGTTGGTGAAGAGCAGCTGCGTGTAGTGCACGTAGCTGGCCCGGTGCCCGTAGAGGTGGGTGTAGCGGACGTTGAAGTACCAGCCGAGGCCGAGCGACACCAGGCCGACGAGGAGGTAGATGCCCTCGAGGACCGACAACGAGCCGGCCGGGCGCGACCCGAGGAGCCGCCGGTTGGCGGCCAGGGCGAGGGCCGTGGTGGCGATGCCGAGGGCGCCGAAGACGATCAGGGACGAGGTCACCGCAGGACCGTAGCCGTAGCCGTGGCCGTCGCCGTGCGCCCCCGACACCCCGGCACTAGCCTCCGTTCGCCCATGCGCACCCGCCGTGTCGATCTGGGGGAGGTCGAGCTGGCCGTCGCCGAAGCCGGCGAGGGGGGTCGGCCCTTGCTGCTCCTCCACGGGTTCACGGGCGCCAAGGAGGACTTCGGCGATTGGCTCGACTGGCTGGCCGACCTCGGCTGGCACGCCGTGGCCCCCGACCACCGGGGCCACGGGGAGAGCGCCAAGCCCGAGGGGCGTGGCGCCTACTCGATGGCGATCCTCGCCGGCGACGCCCTGGCCCTGGCCGACGCCCTGGGGTGGGACCGGTTCGTCCTCCTCGGCCACTCCATGGGCGGATACGTCGCCCAGCGCATCGCCCTCGCCGACCCGGGGCGCCTCGCCGGGCTCGTCCTCATGGACACCGGCCACAGCTCGGTGGCGGGCATCGAGCCGGCACAGGTCGAGACGGCGGGAAAGCTCGCCGTGGAGTCGGGCATGGACGCCATGGCCGATCTCATGGCCGAGGTCGACTCGCCCCTCGACACCCCCGCCCATCGCCGGCTCGTCGCCGAGCAGCCGGCCTACGCCGCCTTCGAGGACCGAAAGCTGCGCGCCACCTCACCGTGGCTGTACGCGTCGCTCTCCCACGAGCTCGTCACCTGCCCCGACGTCCTCGACCGGCTGGCGGCGGTGATACCCACGCCCCCCACGCTCGTCGTGGTGGGAGAGCAGGACACCCCGTTCGTCCCCGCCGCCATGCGCATGGCCCACGCCGTCCCCGGGGCGACGCTGGGCGTCGTCGCCGACGCCGGCCACAGCCCCCAATTCGAGAACCCCGCCGGCTGGTGGCAGGTGGTCTCGGCGTTCCTCGACCGCATCGCCTGACGGCGGCGCGTCAGCGGTCGTGCCCCGAGGCCTCCATGGCCAGGCGCGAGGCGAGCTGGCGGGAGACACCGAGGGTGCGGGCCACCTCGCTCAGGTTCGAGCCCTCCTCCTCGGCGACCGCCAGCAACCCGATGCGCGCCTTGCGGCGCGCCCCCTCGAAGGCGGTGATGGCGGACGTCACCCGCTCGCGCTTCTCCCCGAGCTTGACCCGCTCGAGGCGCTCCACCGTCGACCGGACCGGCGGCAATTCGGCGATCTCGACGAGCTTCTCGCACGTCCGCCGGTAGTCGAGGAGGGCGGCACGGAGCTGCTCGGTGCACTCGATGAGCTCACGGGTCATCCGGACGAGCGAGTCCTGCTTCCTCGACACCAACGGAGGAGGCTAGCGATCGTGTCTGGGAACCGGCTGAGTGACGAGCGGGCCGTCGATTACCGACGGGTCACAAGAGGCGACGGCCGCCTCGAGGGCTACCGGTCCCGCTCGGGGCCTTTCCTGCGCACCGGGAGCCGCATCCGCACGCCATGCCCGTGGAGGAGACGGGCCTCGCCGATGCCGGCGAAGCCGACGCCCTCGTAGAAGGTGAGCGCCGCCGGGTTGGCGTCCACCTCGAGGGCGTCGACGCCCGCCGCCGCGGCGGTGGCGGCCATGTCCTCGACGAGGCGCCGCCCTATCCCCCGTCGCATCCACTCGGGGTCGACGAAGAGGTCGTCCACCTCGCCCGTGGCGCCGTGGGGCACGAGGGTCGAGAACCCGACCAGCCGCCCGCCCACCACCGCCACCCGGGTCCCTCCCGTGGCGACCGCGTCGGCGGGCCATTCGAGGAGCTCGGGACGGCGACCGAGGAGCTCCCGGTCGGAATCGTTCGACAGCGACGACCGCCGGTAGAGGTCGCGCAGGACGGCGAGGTCGTCGGTCGTCGCCGTCCGGATCTCCACCTGCACGGCCGAGATGCTCGCACCTCCCGCCGGCACGGGCCTCGCCGGCGCCGCCGGGCCGGTGCCTAAGCCTCGATCCACCGATTGACCGCCCTGTAGCTGGGCAAGCATCCTGATCAACGATGCACGACGGTGTATCGGCGGCCGACCGCAACGTGGGCGTGTTCGACCAAGCCTTCATGCGAACATCTGTTGTCAGCGCGTAGGAAGCGTCTGGGGCCGCGCCGGTCCGCCAGGGCTCCCAATCAGGCCAGCATGGGAAGAGCCCGGAGTCTGTCGAGCGCCGTGGTGAAGGTCGATTCCCACGGCCACCGCTGTGGTAGTCGCAGTACCAGGCGCCCGCTTCGGTTCACGAGACGCCCCGGCAGGGCGAAGATGCGCCAGCGCACAGTGCGCGTCACGGTCAGCGCGTCGGCGGGATGGAGGTTGCCGAGCAGGGCGGTCCACCGGGTGAGGTTGTGGGCCAGGACCGCGCACCCGAGCCAGGCGGCATTGGCGAAGAACTTCCCCGACGGGCAGTGCTCGAGCCCCGCCCCTTCCTTCAGATCGCGGATGGCCAGCTCGACGGTGGCGTGTTCGCGGTGGAAGCGGTCCATGTCGACGACGGGAAGGTCGAGGTCGGTGATGAAGGCGTGGTGGCGCCAGTTCGGCCACATGGCGAGCTGGGCCGGGTCGGTGAGCCGGGTCCGGCGCACCACCAGGCGCACCCGGTGCTCCTTGCGCTTGGTGGCCCCGCCGCCGGTCACGTAGATGGTCTCTGCCACCTGCGCCTCGCCGCCCTCGGGGTAGTCGATGGACACCCAGGCAGACTCTTCGATGGCCTCGATGGCCGCGTTGACCTGGGGATTGCCGATGACGGTGATGGACCAGGCGACGCCGAGACGACCGAAGGTGTCGATGAGCGCCCAGGAGAAGAACCCTGAATCGCCTCGCACCACGAGCTTCCCGCAAGCCCCGGCCCTGCGCACCCGGGCCACGAGCTCCTCGCAGAAGCGCTTGACCCCGCGCTGCGACGAGCCCTTGCGCAGCCGGGCATGGAGGACCTCGCCGGTGGCTGCCCACACCGCCAGCAGCGGGTGGTAGCCGAGGACCCGGGTGTAGCCGTAGGCGGCGCCCTGCTTCTTCTTGCCGTGGACCTCGCAGACCGTCGAGTCGAGGTCGATCACGACCTGCTCGCCTGCCGGTCCGGCCCCGAACGACCAGGCCCGTCGGATCACCTCGGCGATCACCGCGTCGAGCTGACGGATGTGTCCGAAGGTGAAGGCCCGCAGGAACGTGCCCAGCGTGGAGGGCGCCATCACCCGAAAGGGCAGGATCTTTTGGGTCGCCCCGGCGCGGAGGCGATCGGCGTGGTCGATGTGGGTGGCCCCGGCCAGGATCGCCGTCACCAGCGTCAACACCTTGCGCCCCGGCAGCGCCCCGCCCACCCGACCACCCAGCCGGACCAGCCGGTCCACCAGGGCTTCGAGGCCGAGGTGCACCAGGAGCGTCGCCGGCACGATCAGCCCGGCGTCAGCCACGAGCGTCGGATCGTCGAAGGTCACCGCGACGCGGTCGATCGTGCGCGATGATGAACTCACTGGAAGTGCCTCCTGATTGGGCGATGTGACGACCTCAGCAATCGTCATTTTCCCAAGCAGCGAGGCACTTTCCGCGGATGCGCGGACGTCAGGTCAGGCGTTCAATCGGTGGATCGAGGCTAAGCTGGCCAGCCGTGACCGACTGGGCCCGGCCGGTTGTGCACTGGGAGATCGTGGCCGCCGACCCCGCCCGCCAGGCCGCCTTCTACCGGGCCCTGTTCAACTGGGAGATCGGCGACGGTGCCATTATGGACATCGCGCCCGGCCTGGGCGGTCCCGAGCCGGGGCCTGCCGGCCACATCCGGGCCGGCGAGGCACCCGCCGTCAGCCTCTACGTGCAGGTGGCCGACCTGCGGGCATCGCTCGGGCGCGCCGCCGAGCTGGGCGGGTCGGTCCTGGCCGAGCCCTTCGACATCCCCGGCGGCCCGACCATCGCCGCCATCGCCGACCCCGAGGGCAACGTCGTCGGCCTGGTCCAGCAGTGACTAGGACTCGGTGGCGTCGAGCTCGAGGTAGCGCTCGGTCCGCACGCTGGCGGGGTCGACGAGGGCCATGAAGCGGGCCACATCGGGATCGCCGTCCCATCGGACCCCACAGGCGGCGGCGTCGGCCGCCGAGCGCCAGAGGTCGATGACGATCCACTCGCCGTCCTCGCTCCTGGCCGTGGTCCGGCGGGCCAGACCCGGTTGGCGGTAGGCGAACCCCGTCTGGAGCCTGGCGTCGGCCTCCCGGAACGACCCCTCGTCGGCACCGGCCCGGAGCCGGAACCGCATGACCTCGATCACGAGGCCCGCCGGTAGGCCCGCACGGCCAGGGGCACGAACACGGCGACGATGCCGGCCAGCCACAGCGCGCTCTGCCAGGCGTGCAGGACGAGGGGTCCGCCCAGGGCCAGCGACCGCATCTCGTTCACGACGATCGAGACCGGCTGGTTCTTGGCGAAGGCCTGCAGCCAGCCCGGCATCGACGAGGGCTGGACGAACACGCTGCTCACGAACACGAGGGGGAACAGCCACACCAGCCCGAAGGAGCCGACGGACTCCTCGTCCTTGATGGCGAGTCCGACGAAGGCGCTCACGGTGCAGATGGTGACGCCGAAGACGATGCCGACGAGGACCATGACCACGGCGGGGAGGAACCCGTTCTGGAACCGGAACCCCACGGCGTACCCGACGGCCAGGATCATGAGCACGGTGAAGGCCACCCGGATGGTGTCGGCCACGAGCCGCCCGTTGAGCACGGCCGAGCGGGCGATGGGCATGGCCCGGAAGCGGTCGATGACGCCCTTCTGCAGCTGCCGGGCCAGGGAGATGGCGGTGCCGAAGGAGGCGAAGGCCGCCGTCTGGGCCACGATCCCGGGCATGAGGTAGTTGACGTAGCCACCCGGGACCTTCACGGGGATGGCCCCGCCGAAGACGTAGCGGAACAGCAGCGTGAAGATCACCGGCTGGACGAGGGTGAAGAAGAGGAACACCGGGTTCCGGAACCAGATGCGCAGCTCCCGTCGGGTGAGGGTCATGGTGTCCTGGACCGCCCCGCGCAGGAGCTGCCCGGCGGGGGGTCTCGGGACGTCGAGGGCCTCGACGGGTCGCAGGGCGGTGGTGGTCATGACCTCTCCTCGGCAGCGGCGGGCCGGCGCCGGCGTCCGCGGGGGGTGGGCCCGTCCTCGGGCTCCTCGGCACCGTGGCCGGTGAGGGACAGGAAGACGTCGTCGAGCGACGGCCGCCGGACGCCGAGACCCTCGGTGTGGACGCCGATGGCGTCGAGCCGGCGCACGGTCTCGACGAGCGCCTCCGACCCCCCGTCGCCCACCCGCAGGCTCACCTGTGCCGCCCCGGGCTCGACGCCGGGCTCGCTGTCGGTGAGGGGCCGGACGGCCTCGACGGCCTCGCCGAGCCGGTCGCGCTCGACGACCACGAACTCGACGACGTCCCCGCCGATGCGGTTCTTCAGGTCCGAGGCGGTGCCGGCCGCGATCACCTTGCCGCGGTCGATGACGACGATCTCGTCGGCCAGGGCGTCGGCCTCCTCCAGGTACTGGGTGGTGAGCAGGAGCGTGGTCCCGGCCGCCACGAGCTCCCGGATGACGTCCCACATGCCGAGGCGGCTGCGGGGGTCGAGCCCGGTGGTGGGCTCGTCGAGGAAGAGCACCGACGGGCGGGCCACGAGGCTGAGCGCCAGGTCGAGCCGGCGCTGCATCCCGCCCGAGTACCCCTTGGTGGGCCGGTCGGCGGCCTCCACGAGCTCGAAACGCTCGAGGAGCTCGGCGGCGCGCCGGTCCCGGGTGCCGGGGTCGAGGTGGTAGAGCCGGCCCATGATGTCGAGGTTCTCCCGGCCGGTGAGCTCCTCCTGGATCGCCGTCGACTGGCCGGCCAGGCCGATGAGCTCCCGCACGGCGGCCGGCGAGCGCACCACGTCGCGCCCCTCGACGAGCGCCCGGCCCCGATCGGGGGAGAGGAGGGTGGTGAGGATCTTCACCGCCGTGGTCTTGCCGGCGCCGTTGGGGCCGAGCATCCCGAGGACCTTGCCCCGCTCCACCACGAAGTCGATGCCACCGAGCGCCTCGACGTCGCCGAAGGACTTGTGGACGCCCTCGACGTAGATGGCAGGGCCGTCCCACGGGGCGGTCCCCGTCGAGCCGGTCACGGGGTGCCGTCCTGGAGCATCGGCACCACAACCCTTTCCTCGACCATGGGACGGAAGACGAACGCCGGCGCCCGATCTCATCGGCCGCGGCGCCCGACGCTACCGCCCGCCGCCGGCCCTCCCGGCACAGTATGCCTTGACAGACATATGTTGATCTGCGTATATTTCTGGGGTGCCCGCCGGCGCCACCATCGAGGTCCTGGCCGAGCCCAGCCGCCGCCAGATCCTCGACGAGCTCCGCAAGGGCGAGCGCCCGGTGCAGGCCCTCGTGGCCCAGCTGTCGATGAGCCAGCCCACCGTCTCCAAGCACCTGCGGGTGCTGCGCGACGCCGGGCTGGTGAGCGTCCGGCCCGACGGCCAGCGCCGCTTCTACCGGGTCCGCCCCGAGCCGCTCATCGAGCTCGACGAGTGGCTCGAGCCCTACCGGCGCACGTGGCGGGCCAGCCTGGACAAGCTCGAGCGACACCTGGCACGCCCGGCTCGACCGTCGAGGAGGACGCCGTCATGAGAGAAGCGACGCTCTTGCGTGAAGGGGCCCGCCCCGTCCTGCGCTTCGAGCGCCACCTGGCCCGGCCCGTGGACGAGGTCTGGCGGGCCGTCACCGACCCGGCCGAGATGCGCGCCTGGTTCCCCACCCGCATCGAGATCGCCGAGTGGCGCGCCGGGGCGCTCCTCGTCCACCACTTCGACGACCACGACATCGACCCCCTGCCCGGCACCGTGCTCGAGTGGGACCCGCCCCGGCGGGTGCGGTTCACCTGGGGGGAGGACGCCATCGGCTTCGACCTGGCGCCGGCGCCCGACGGGGGCACCGTCTTCGTCCTCACCGAGGAGCTCCGCGCCGACCACGCGGCGCGCAACGCAGCGGGCTGGGAGGCCTGTTTGGACAACCTCGAGACGGGGTCCGCGGCCGACACCTGGCAGGCGCGCTTCGAGCACTACGTGGGCGCCTTCGAGCCCGTGCTCGGGCACCAGGAGGGACCGCCGGAGGGCTACCGGGGCGACGCCGGCTGAACGGCGCCGGCCGGTTCGGCCTCCGGGGCGGCGCCGGGGCCGGGCGCGCCCGGGCCGGGATCGAAGCCGATCCGGGGGAGCAGGCGGTCGAGCCGGCCGGGGAGCCACCAGTTCGACGACCCGGTGAGGAGCATGAGGGCCGGCACGATGGCCATGCGGATCACCACGGCGTCGATGAGGATGCCGCCGGCGAGCCCCAGGCCGAACTCCTTGATCACGGGCTCGCCGCCGAAGACGAACGAGCCGAAGACGAAGATCATGATGAGGGCGGCCGCCGTGATCGTCTTCCCGGTGGCGGCGAGCCCCCTGCGCACCGCCGTGGCGTTGTCGCCGCTCTTCAGCCACTCCTCGTGGATCCGGGTGACCAGGAACACCTGGTAGTCCATGGACAGGCCGAAGAGGATGGCGAAGAGCATGACGGGGAGGAAGGCCTCGACCGGCCCCGTCCGGCTCACGCCGATGAGGCCCCCGGCCCATCCCCACTGGAACACCGCCACCACCACCCCGAAGGCGGCCCCGATGGAGAGCATGTTCATCGCCGCCGAGATGAGCGGGATCACCAGGCTGCGCAGCACGAAGGCCAGCAGCAGGAACGACAGGAGCACGACGACCCCGATGAAGAGGGCCAGCTTGGCGGAGAGGACCTTGGCGAAGTCCACGAAGACGGCCGTGGTGCCGCCCACGTAGACGGTGAGCGAGGACCCGCCCAGGGCGGCGGGGACGGTGCGGGCGCGCAGGTGCTCGACGAGGTCGGTGGTCGCCGCGTCCTGGGGGGCGCTTCGGGGATAGGCCTCGACGAGCACCACCTCCGAGCCCCGGTTGTCGGGGACCACGACCGGGGGCGACACCCGGGCCACGTCGGGCTGGGCACCCACCGCCTCCACCACCCGCCGCAGGGCCGCCTGCTCGGCGCTGTCGTGGACGACGCTCACCAGCTGGAGCGGGCCGTTGAAGCCGGGGCCGAACCCCCGGGCCAGGAGGTCGTAGGCCTGGCGGGTCGTCGTGCCGGGCGGGTCGTTGCCCTGGTCGGAGGAGCCGAGCCGCAGGGAGAAGAACGGCAGGGCCACCACCACGACCACGGCGAGGGCACCCACCGCCGGCAGCACGGGGCGGGCCCGGACGACGTCGGCCCAGCGCGACCAGAACCCCTTCGACCCCGCCCCCACCACCCGGGGGCCGGTGGTGGCGAGCTCGCGCTTCTGGCGCCGGGAGAGGATCTTCGGCCCGATGAACCCGAGCAGGGCCGGCAGCAGGGTGATGGCAGCCAGCATGGTGAGGGCCACGCCGCGGGCGGCGGCGACGGCCAGGCCGTAGAGGAAGCTCACCCCAAGGGCGAACATGCCGAGGAGGGCGATGCAGACGGTGATGCCGGCGAAGAGCACGGCCCGTCCCGACGTGTCGACCGCCTCGACGATGGAGGCGGGGACGTCACGGCCGGCGAGGAGCCCCTGGCGGTGGCGGGTGACGATGAACAGGGCGTAGTCGACGCCCACGCCCAGCCCCACGAGCAGGACCAGCTGGCTCGAGAACTGCGGCATCTTGAGCAGGTGGCTGAGCAACCCGATGAGCGCCACCGCCGTGCCCAGCGACACCAGGGCAGAGACGAGGGGCAGGGCCATGGCGAAGACCGAGCCGAAGACGAGGAGCAGCACCACCCCGGCGAGGAGGATCCCCGGCCCGGTCCCGCCCAGCGTCCTCGGGTTCGACTGCTCGGCGAGCTGCCCCGACACCGCCACGCGCACGCCGGGGCCGTCCCCAGACCTCGCTGTCCGCACGAAGGTGGTGGCGAAGGAGTCGGAGAGGTTCTGGGCCAGCACGTCGAAGGTGACGGTGGCGAAGGCGACGGTCCCCGAGGAGCTGATGCGCCCGGCGCCCTGGGCCCCGTAGGGGCTGGCGATCTCGCTCACGTGCCGGAGCCGCCCGACGCGCCCCAGCATGGCCTCGACCCGGGCCCGCACGTCGCCGTCGGTCACGCGGGCACCACCGGACGTGCCCACGACGATCTGCTCGGTGTCGCCCGACACCTTCGGGGACACGGCCTTCAGGAGGTTGATGGCCTCGGTGGAGGGCGTCTTCGGCAGGGTGAAGCTGTTCGTGTAGTCGCTCCCCACCGCCCGTGACGCTGCGGTCGCCCCGAGGAGGAGGGCGATCCACAGCAGCACCACCAGGCGCCGGCGGGCGACGCACCAGGCAGCGAGGGCACGCACGGGGCGAGAGTGTCCCACACCGCCGGCTCGGCCCGGCCCCGGCACTGCTAGCTTGGGGCCGTGGCTGGCTCGGGGGGAGCGCGCCGGCGAAGAGCCGGCTTCGTCGCCTTCTCCGTCGCCGCATCGGCGGGGCTCCTGGCCTTCCTCGTCACCACCGTGTCGGGCTCGGCTGCCTCGCCCACCCCGTCGAACTCCACCGCACCGCTGCCCGAGGCGTCGACCATCACGCTGCAGGGGACGGCCTACACGCCCCAGGCGCCGGCCGGTGGGGGGACCGACGACTACCACTGCACGCTCGTCGACCCCCACGTGACGGCGGACTCCTTCATCGTCGCCAGCCAGTTCTTCCCGCAGAGCCCCGAGGTGCACCACGCCATCCTCTTCCTGGTGCCGCCCGACCTGGCCGCCCAGGCCCAACAGGCCGACGGTGGCGGGAAGGGATGGACCTGCTTCGGGGAGACGCCGCTTCCGGGGTCGAACCTGACCCAGATCTCCGACACCCCCTGGCTCACCGCCTGGGCCCCCGGCCACGGGCAGGACGTCGAGCCTTCCGGCACGGGCGTGCCCTTCCCGAAGGGCAGCCTCGTGGTGATGCAGGTCCACTACAACATGCTCGTCGGCGACGCCCCGGTGGCCAGCAAGCTCGAGCTCGACACCGTCCCGGCGACCGACCACTTGAAGGCGCTGAGCCTCGACCTGCTGCCCGCCCCGCCCGACATCCCCTGCCCGGCCGGGGTGAGCGGGCCCCTCTGCGACCGCAGCGCCTCGCTCGCCGACCTGGCCCAGCGCACCGGCAGGGACCAGGCCCAGTTCGTGAGCCTCCTCGAGTCGGTCTGCGGCCGCAACCCCCTCGACCCGCCCGCCGCCGACACCACGTCGTGCAGCTGGTCCATCCCGCCCGGGAAGATCGTCCGCCTGACCGCCCACATGCACCTGCTCGGCCAGAGCATGAAGGTGGTCCTCAACCCCGGCACCCCGAACGCCAAGACCCTCCTCGACGTCCCGAACTACAACTTCGACTACCAGCGCTCCTACAACCTCTCGGTCCCCGTCACGGCCCCGGCCGGATCGCGGATGCAGGTCACCTGCAGCTTCGACCCCACCTTGCGCCAGAAGCTGCCCCAGCTCCGCACGCTGCCCGCCCGCTTCGTCACCTGGGGCGACGGCTCGTCGGACGAGATGTGCCTGGCCATCGTGCAGTACATCGGCCCCAAGCCCGTCATCTAGCCACCCGGGCGCCCGCCGCGCTCAGACGACGTAGAGCTGGCCGTCGGGCCCCTCGGTCACCTGGATGCGGGTGAGGCCCGTCGTGGCCGGCCCGAGGCGCAGCGCCCCGGTGGTGCCGCTGAACTCCGACCCGTGGCACGGGCACACGAAGAGCCGTTGGGCGGCCTGGTACGCCACCGTGCAGCCGGCGTGCGGGCACACGGCGTCGAAGGCGACGAACTCGCCCGCCCGGGGTTGGACGACGAGGGACGGGTCGCCGGTCTTCGGGTCGGTGAACGACGCCGCCCCCCCGACGGGGACGACGCTCGCCGCGCCGATGGCGGTGCCGGCCGGTGCCGAGGTCCCGGGAGGACCACCCGATGCCGGGGCCGTCGTCGTGGTGGACCCGCCTCCGGGCGCCGTGGCGGGGCCACCCAGCACGGGGGTGTCGGCGACGGCCTTGGCCCCGCCCACCAGGCGCCCGGCCTCGGCGGTGCCCGAGGCGGCCAGGAGGCCGAGGAGCGTGGCCCCGGCCGAGGCCACCCCCATGGCCGCCACCGTCCGCCGGTCGAGCTCCCGGACGTCGAGCCGGGCGGGCTCGGGCGCCCGCACGGCCAGGAAGGGGCAGGGCGCCGGTTCGCAGGCGGCGCCGTTTCGGACCCGGCAACCGCCCTCGGCGTAGACGCCACAGCTGCGCCGGACCACGGCGAAGGACATGGGGACGACGGCCCGGCGCGGCGCCCCCATGGCGTCGCGGGCCCGGTTGGCGATCATGGCGTCGGCGGCGAGGACGCCGCCGGAGCCGGCCAGGAGCAGCGGCGTCCAGGCGAAGGCGAAGACGAGATCGGAGCCGGTGTAGTAGGGGCTCGAGTGGAAGCTCACCGTGAGGAAGAGCAGCACCGAAAGCACGAGCCCGCCGGCGGCGGCGGCCCGCGTCCACAGCCCGAGGAGGGCGCCGAGCCCGACGGCCACCTCGGCGAGGGCGAGCACCAGGCCCACCGCCACCCCCACGTGGGCGAGGGGGGTGACGAGGGCGTGCACCGGGCTCCGGCGCGCCGCGCCGGCCAGCTGGGCCTGGATGGAGACGGGGTTCGACGCCTTGAAGAAGGCCGGATTGGCGAGCTTCTGGAGCCCGGCGAAGAGGAAGGTGACCCCGAGGAAGGCCCGCAAGGGGACCAGCACCCAGCCCGCCGAGTACAGCGCCCTCGGCGTGGGCGCCGCCCAGCCCCAGAACCTGGGCGCCCGGGCCGGCGCGGCCGTCCCCGTCACCCCCTCCTCCTCCCCCATCCCTGCAATTCAAGCCGCTCCTGCGCCCTTCGGACAGGGCACCCTCGTCAGTGGACGGGAAGCGTGGCGCGGACCTGCTGCTCGGCGCCGGGCGCGGTCCGCACCGTGACCAGCAGGAGCCAGTTGCCGGCGCGGGGGATGTCGACGTCGGGGGCCTGGTAGTGCCCGGGGCCGGCGACGGTGAGCGCCAGCGCCCTGGGGCCGACGCCGGCGGCGGGCAGGCTGATCGACGCGTCGAGCTCGGCGATGGCCTCGGGCGTGCCGGTGCGACCGAGGACGTAGAAGTGGAAGGCATTGCCCGTCCCCACCTGAGAGGGACCGACGACGGCGTTCACCTGCACGCCGAGGACGTCGAAGGCCCGGACGAACGGCGTGGCGGCGGCCTGTCGGGCAGGGGCGGCGTTCACGAGGAGCGACGTGACGGCGAGCACGGTGGCGGCCGCGAGCAGCTCGGCGGGGACCACCCGTGTGCCCCGGTGCGGCCCGCCGCTGCGTCGGGGACCGGTGAGGCTCCGTCTGGCGGTGGCCCCGAGCACGACGAGCAACGCCACCAGCGAGACCTTCACCACCAGCATGCGGCCATAGGGCGTGTGCAGGAGGGCGTACCAGCTCCCGACCTGTCGCAGCGACTGGACCAGGCCGGTCGTCACGACGACCCCCACGGCGCCGACGGCGAAGGGCGAGAACCGGCGGGCCAGCTCGCCGGCGCCCGGGGCCGGCGGCTCCCTGGACAGGCCGGGCAGGAGCACCAGGGCGATGAGGACGATCCCCCCGATCCACGCGGCGGCGGCGGCGAGGTGCAGAGCGTCGACCGTCTCGCCCACCACGCCGTTTCCAGTCTCCGAGGCGTGCCCGGCGAGCCCGGGGGTGAGGAGGAGGCCGACGGCGAGGATCGCCCCAGCCCCATCGGCGAGGCGCCGACGCGCCTCCGGCGCCCGGCACAACGAGACGAGGGGCGGCACCACGGCGACGAGTAGGGCCATCCGCAGCACCTGGACCTCGCCGAAACGGGTCCGCAACACCTCACCGAAGAGCGCCGGTGAGACGATGCGTCCGAAGGGGAGGGCGGCGGCGTAGACGCCCTGGACGGCGACCCCGGCCACGCTCGTCACGAAGAGGCCGGCCCACGACGCCCACAGGGTCCGCCGCGTCCGGCAGAGCCGGCCGGAAGCGGGCCACAACGTCACGACGGCGGCGCCGAGACCGACGAGGACGAGAAGCGACGCGAAGGTGAGAAAACGGACCACGCCGTAGACGACGCCGACGACGGTGCTGCCCGCGCTCGACGCCAACGCCGCTGCCGCCGACTCGGCGCGGCCGGCGCCCGCGGCGGTGCCCACACTGAAGACGAACCCGCCGTGGACGGGATGCGAGTCGTCCGACACCACCCGCCAGGCGACGACGTAGGTGCCCACCGGCAGATGGGCGGGCAGGCCGACGGCCACGGCGCTTCCCTCGCCGGGAGGATGGTGGGCGCCGCCCTCGTCCACACGGCGACCACCGGCGGTGAACACCCGCAGCGACCCGAACTCGATCTCGACCGGCTCGCCGAAGTGCAGCACCACCTGCCGCGGCGGGATCGCC
>JAGWNV010000031.1 GCA_028872975.1 Acidobacteriota bacterium | reverse complement strand
CTTGTGCGCAGCAGGGGTGCCGGCGGCGAACTTCGGGCCCGGTGACCCGGAGCTGGCCCACACCGCCGACGAGCGGGTCACCGCCGAGGAGCTGGCCACCGCCAGGGACGTGCTGGCGGCGGTGCTGGGTATAACCCCCCAGGGCAGCTGAGCGGGCGGAGCCGTCGCGGAAGATCGAGCCAGGAGGTGGCCGTGGCAGTCGACGTGGGAACGCAGGCGCCGGACTTCGAGGTCCCGGCGTCGACGGGCGACAAGGTGCGGCTCTCGTCGTACCGGGGGGAGAAGCACGTGGCGCTCGTCTTCTATCCCTTCACCTTCACCGGCGTGTGCCGGGGGGAGCTGTGCGAGCTGCGCGACGACCTGCGCTCCTTCGACGCAGCCGGGGTGCAGGTGCTGGCCATCTCGTGCGACTCGGTGCACTCCCAGCGCAAGTGGGCCGACGAGGAGGGATTCAGCTTCCCCCTGTTGTCGGACTTCTGGCCCCACGGCGAGGTCTCGAGGGCCTACGGCGTCTTCAACGAGGCCCTGGGCTGTGCCATGCGCCACACGTTCCTGATCGGGACCGACGGCACGGTGGTGGCCACCTTCGCCTCGGCCGACCTCCGCACCCCGCGGCAGAAGGAGGAATACCACGCCGCCTTGGCGCGCCTCGGCTGAGGGCTCCCTCGCTCAGAGGCGTCGCAGGACGGTGACGACCTTGCCGTAGACGGTGACCTCGTCGGGGGCGAGCTCGATCGGTGCCATCGCCGAGTTGGCGGGCGACAGCACCACCCGGCCCCGGCGCCGGGTGAAGGACTTCACGGTGGCCTCGTCGCCGGGGATGCCGGCCACGACGATCTCGCCGTTCTCGGCGTCGGGTTGTTGGCGGACGACGACGAAGTCGCCGTCGAGGATGCCGGCCTCCACCATGGAGTCCCCCCGGACCCGCAGCATGAACAGCGAGCCGGTGCCGGTGAAGTCCTCGGGCAGGGGCAGCAGCTCCTCGATGTTCTCGGCGGCGAGCACCCCGGTGCCGGCGGCCACGTCGCCGACGAGGGGCACCGTCCGGGTCGGCCGAGCCGCCATGGCCGTCTTGGACGACGGGTCGTAGCGGACCTCGATGGCCCGGGGCTTCGTCGGGTCCCGCCGCAGGTAGCCCTCGCGCTGGAGCACGGCCAGATGGGCGTGGACGGTGGAGGAGGAGGTGAGCCCCACCACCTCGCCGATCTCCCGTACCGACGGCGGGTACCCACGCTCTTTGAGGCTGGCGGCGATGCACTCCAGGATCTCCAGCCGCTTGCCTGTTAGCGCCTCGGCCATCGGCCCTCCTCGTCCTCCGAACGCGTGTTCGCCCCAGGGTACCGGGGCAGGGACCCGGAGGCAAACATCTGTTCGCCCCCGCGCCGGAACGGGCGTTCGGAGGGTGGTGCCCCGATCGGCCTCCGGCCGGGGGTCCCCGGGGCGCGTCCCCGCGGGGGGACCGATGGGGACGCGAGAGCTCGGAGCAACCGAGGACGCGGAGTGCGCCCGGAGTGCCACGCCCACCCTCGAAGGCTGAGGGTACGCCTCTCGAAGTCCGTTGCCCAGAGGAACCTTTGGCCCGACCTCGCGGAGTGGTCGGGACTCCCCGCTCGAGCCGGCCGGCGCCGGACCCTGGTTGTCACACCGGGACGCGAACCTGTCGCCATGGCCCATTCCCCGTCCGCCGGACCCGGCCCAAAGTCCCTTGACACGAACAGACGTTCGTGTTCTCATGGCCTCGATGACGAACAGACGTTCGCCTCTGCGGCGGCCCAGGTGAGCGCTTCGGCCCTCCGTCACGAGCGCCCGGCGCCCGAGCGGGGCGACCGCCGTCCACACGACAGCGGTGGCTGCCTGCCGTCCTCCTCCCCCTCGGTGTGGCGGCCCGTGGACGCCCGGCCCAGCGGCGGGGCGGGCCTCGGTCGGTGCGCCGTCGCCGGCAGGCGCGCCGAGGCCGAACGCCCCGTCGTCTCCCCGCGCCATCCGTCGGTCCACGCCCGGCGCCGGGCGCGGGTCCGCCGGCGCCGAGCACTGCTCGCCACGGTGATCGGCGCCGTCCTCGTCGCCCTCGCCCTGCCATGGGGCGGAGCCGGGGGGCGTCCCCTCGCCACCTCCGGCCCCGTCCTGGCGGGGGCGGCGCCGGCGGCGCACGCCGACTACGTCGTCCAGGCGGGCGACACGCTGTGGTCGATCGCGGTCCGCCTCGACCCGAGCGGCGACCCCCGGGTCGTCGTCGGGAAGCTCGAGGCGCAGACCGGCTCGGACACCGTCGTCCCGGGCGAGCACCTGCGCCTCCCCTGAGTCCGACGGCGGCTCGGGAGGGCCGCAGTAGGTTGGCCGGGTGCGCTGCCCCTGGTGCCAGAGCCTCGACGACCGCGTCGTGGACTCCCGGCTGGCCGAGGACGGCGTCGCCATCCGGCGGCGGCGGGAGTGCACCGCCTGCGGCGGCCGCTTCACCACCTACGAGCGCCTCGAGGAGGCTCCCCTGTGGGTCCTCAAGCGCGGCGGGCAGCGCGAGCCCTTCGACCGCGCCAAGGTGGTCGCCGGGGTCCGCTCCGCCACGAAGAACCGCCCCGTGACCGAGGACCAGCTCGACGCCTTGGCCCAGGACGTCGAGGACGCACTGCGCGGGCTCGGCGCCGAGGTGTCGAGCCAGCAGATCGGCGTGGCGGTCCTCGAGCGGCTGCGGGACCTCGACGAAGTCGCCTACCTCCGCTTCGCCTCGGTGTACAAGGGATTCGAGGACGTCGGGGACTTCCAGCGCGAGGTGGGGTTGCTCACGAAGACGACGGCCCCCAAGCGCAAGGGGTGACGTGGCCGGCGAGCTCTTCGAGGAGACGGCGGGGACGGTCCTCGCCGTCTACGCCCATCCTGACGACCCCGACGTCTCCTGCGGCGGCAGCCTGGCGCGCTGGGCCCGCCTGGGCTCCGAGGTGCACGTCGTCATCTGCACCTCGGGCGACAAAGGCACGACCGACGCCTCCGCCGATCCGGCCGAGCTCGCCGGTCGGCGAGTGGAGGAGGCCACCGCCGCCGGCGCCGTCGTCGGCCTGGCCGGGCAGCAGCTGCTCGGCTTCCCCGACGGGGAGCTGCCCGAGGAGGAGCTCCGGGCCCGGCTGGTGGCGCTGATCCGGCGGATCCGGCCCGCGACGGTGCTCTGCCCGGACCCCACGGCAGTGTTCTTCGGCGAGGACTACTTCAACCACCGCGACCACCGGGTGGTGGGCTTCGCCGCCCTCGACGCGCTGGCGCCGGCCGCCGCCCTGCCCCTGTACTTCCCGGAGGCGGGGCCGGCCCACCGTGCCGAGCGGGCGTTGTTGTCGGGGACGCTGGCGCCGACGGTCTGGGTGGACATCACGGGGACCATCGACGAGAAGGTGGCCGCCGTGGGCTGTCACCGGAGCCAGTTCGCCGGCGACGGCGACGCCGCCGACCGGGTGGTGCGGCTGCGGGCCGAGGAGGAGGGCCGGCGCGCCGGCGTGGCCTACGCGGAAGGGTTCCGGCGGCTGCGGCTGGGAGGATGACCTCGGCGCCGGCGTCGGTGCACGCCTGCAGCGTGCTGCACGTCGACATGGACGCCTTCTTCGCCGCCGTCGAGGTGCGCGACGACCCGTCACTGGCCGGCAAGCCGGTGATCGTCGGAGGGTCGGGGACGCGGGGGGTGGTGGCGTCGTGCACCTACGAGGCGCGTGCCTTCGGGATCCGATCGGCGATGTCGTCGGTGGAGGCCCGCCGACGGTGCCCCGAGGCGCTCTTCGTGAGCGGCCGCTACTGGCGCTACGCCGAGGTGAGCGCCGAGCTGCACGAGGTCCTGCGCGGCTTCACCCCCGTGGTGGAGCCGATCGGCCTCGACGAGGCCTTCCTCGACGTCAGAGGGGCCATCCGGCTGCTCGGCGAGCCCGTCGTCATCGCCCGGTCGCTGCGGGCCGAGGTGCGCCGGCGGCTCTCGCTCGACTGCTCGGTCGGCGCCGCCCGGAACAAGCTCCTGGCCAAGCTGGCCTCCGAGGCAGCCAAGCCGGTGGCCACCGCCCGAGGGCCCCGTCCCGGGCCCGGGGTCGTCGTGGTGGCGCCCGAGGACGAGCTGTCGTTCCTCCATCCGCTCCCGGTCCGGGCGCTGTGGGGGGTGGGGCCCTCCACGGCGGCGCGCCTGACCGGCATCGGCGTCGTCACGGTGGGCGACCTCGCCGCCGTCCCGCCCGACACGCTGTGCCGGCTGCTCGGCAACGCCCAGGGCCGGCACCTGGCCGGTCTGGCGGTGGCCGACGACGCCCGCCCCGTGGTGGCCGAGCGAGAGGCGAAGTCCATCGGCCACGAGGAGACCTTCGCCCGGGATCTCCACGACCACGAGTCGCTGCACCCCATCCTCGTCCGCATGGCCGACGCCGTGGGAGAGCGACTCCGGGAAGCGGGGCTGCGCGCTCGGACCGTCACGGTGAAGATTCGCTTCGCGGATCGCGCCACCATCACCCGGTCGCACAGCCTCGCCGCGCCGACGGCTTCGCTGCGGGTGCTTCGCGCCGTGGCGGGCGAGCTGCTGGCATCGGTCGACGTGGGGCCGGGCATCCGGCTGCTCGGCGTCGCCGGCTCGGCGCTGACCGGTGGGTCCGACAGCCGGCAGCTGACCTTCGACGAGGTCGGCGAGCCCGGCTCGCCCGACGCGCCGGCGAGAGACCCCGGGGAGGCGGCCGAGGGCCGAGGGCAGGGCGCGCCGCGGCCGGCGTCCGAGGCCTCCTGGCAGGAGGTCGAGGCGGCGCTCGCCGCCGTGCGGGCCCGCTACGGGCAGTCCGCCGTGGGGGCCGCCTCCCTGGTGGGGCCGGGCGGCCTGGCCGTGAAGCGCCGGGGCGACACCCAGTGGGGACCCTCTGCCGAGGGGGTGGCGCCCGGCCCCGCCGACGCCCGCACACCGGGCCGCGGGGAGCCGACCGGCCCGGACGGGTGAGTCCGGGGTACCGTTGTTACCTGGAGGGGGCTGCGCGAAGATTGTGCGCAGCCAGTGGGAAGCGGCTGGTCAGGCTGTCCGGAAAGGGGTGAGCGTTGCCGCTCTCCGACCACGAGCAACGAGTGCTGCAGGAGCTCGAGCGGGCGCTCTACCAGCAGGACCCCGCCTTCGCCGACCGCGTCCGGTCCGAGAGCGTCTACCGCTACGCCGGCCGCTTCCTCAAGTGGTCGGTGGTCGGCTTCGTGGTCGGCCTCGCCGTGATGATCGCCTTCTTCGCCCGCTCGGTCCCCGTCGGCTTCCTCGGGGTCCTCATCATGTTCGCCTCCCTCGTCATGTTCTGGACCAACCTCCGCCGGATGGGCAAGGCCGGGCTCGAGGACATCGGCCGCTCGCTGCGTGCCGAGGGGATCGGCAACGCGCTGAACGACGGGCGGACCTGGGTGCGCAACCGGTTCCGCCGGAACCGCTGACCGCCCCGCCCACGCCGCCCCTTCCCTCCGTCGCCGTCCCGTCGTTCCCTCCCGACGCGCCCGACGGCGACACCGGGGCCGGCCCGCTGTGCCTGGCCGTCGACGTGGGGGGCACCAAGATCGCCGCCGGGCTGGTCGACCGTCGGGGCCGTCTCCTGCGGCGGGCGCAGGTCCCCACCACGCCGACCACCGACCCCGAGGTGCTCTTCGGGGCGCTCAAGGGGCTGCTCGCCTCCCTCCGGGATGCGGCGGGGGAGGCCGGCTGGGCCCGGGTGGTCGCCTGTGGGGCCGGCTGCGGGGGCCCCATGTCGCCGGGCGGGGAGGCGGTGTCGCCGCTCAACATCCCGGCCTGGCGGGACTTCCCGCTGTGCCGGCGGCTGGCCGAGCACACCGGGCTCCCCACCGCCGTCGACAACGACGCCAAGGCGCTCGCCCTCGGTGAAGGGTGGGTGGGCGCGGCGCGCGGAGTGGCCGACTTCGTGGCCATGGTGGTCTCGACCGGTGTCGGCGGCGGCATCGTCCTCGACGGCCGGCTGCTCCAGGGCGGGGAGGGCAACGCCGGCCACATCGGCCACGTCGTCGTCGAGGCCGCCGGGCGGCCGTGCAGCTGCGGGGGCCGGGGGTGCCTCGAGGCCGAGGCGTCGGGGCTCGCCATCACGGCCATGACGGGACGCCCGCCGGCGGAGGCCGGCGCCGACGTGGTGGCCCGGACGGGGCGGCTGGTGGGGCGGGCGGTGGCCTCGGTGGCCAACCTCCTCGACCTCCGTCTCTGTGTCGTCGCCGGATCGGTGGCCCTCGGGTTCGGCGCCCCCTTCTTCGCCGCCGCCGCCGAGGAGCTGGCCGAGCACGCTCGGCTGTCGTTCTCCGCCGGCACCCGGATCGTCCCCGCCGGGCTCGGCGACGGGGGACCGCTCGTCGGTGCCGGGGCCGTCGGTTGGGCGCTCGCCGCCGACCCGGGCCGGATCACGGGGGCACGATGAGCGTCGGGCAAGCTCCGGCGCCGCCTCCGGGCGCGCCGGGGTCGACGATGCCCCCCGTGCGTCGGTTCGTGCTGGCCGTCCTGGTGCGGCCCCTGTTGTGGCCGGCGGCCGTGGCCGAGCTGTCGCGCCTGGCGCGTCCGGGATGGTGGCGGCGATGGCCGCCGGTGCCGGTGCCCACCCCGGAGCTGTGGCGGTTCCGGATGACGACGGCCTACGGCGGCTCCGGCGACACCGTGCCCGAGGTCGACGACGTCCTCACCTTCCTTCGCTGGGCGGGCCGGATGGGCCGCTGGCGCAAGGCGTGACGGGATAGCCTCTGGCTGCGATGTCGATAGGGGCGACGGCAACGGTAGGGGCCAACCGCGCGCTCGTGCTCAACGCCACCTTCGAGCCGCTCGGCATCGTCTCGTCCCGCCGGGCCCTGCTGTTGGTGCTGGCCACGAGGGCCGAGCTCGTCCACGCCACCGACGGGGTCTTCCACGCCGAGCGGGTGGCCTTCCCGGAACCCTCGGTGGTCCGGCTGTCGCGCTACGTCCGGGTGCCCCACAACAGGATGGTGGCGGTGAACCGCCGGACCGTCTTCGCCCGCGACGGGCACCGCTGCCAGTACTGCGGCTCGGCGGCCGAGAGCATCGACCACGTCGTGCCCCGCAGCCGCGGGGGGCTGCACGCCTGGGACAACGTGGTGGCCGCCTGCCGGCGGTGCAATTCGCGCAAGGAGGACCGCCTGCCGCACGAGGCCGGGCTGGTGCTCCATCGCCCGCCGGCGGCGCCCCGCCAGCGGGTGTGGCTGCTCGCCATGTGCGGCGGCGCCCGCGACGAATGGGCGCCGTACCTCGGCGAGCACTCGCTCACTGCGTGAGGCCACCGGCGGGCTGGCTCGTCGAGACTCGCACCGGCACCACCTCCGCACTGCACGAGGACTGGCCCGACCCCGGCCGGCGCGCCGTGCGGATCCTGTCGCGCTGTGAGCCGGCCGGGCCGCCGGCACTCGTCGTGGGCAGTGCCCAGGATGCCGACGTCGCCGACGCCGAGGAGCTGGCCCGGACGGGGACGACGCTGGTCCGGCGACGGACCGGCGGTGGGGCGGTGGCGGTGGCAGCCGGCGACCAGCTGTGGGTGGAGGCCTGGATCCCCGCCGCCGACGCCCTGTGGGACGCCGACGTCGTGCGAGGTGCGTTCTGGCTCGGCGACGTCTGGGCCGGCGCGCTGGCGCGTCTCGGGGTGGGTGGCGTCGAGGTCCACCGCGGCCGGGCCGTCGGCGGCAGATGGGCGTCGGTCCTGTGCTTCGCCGGGAGGGGGCCGGGCGAGGTGTTCGTCGAGGGCCGGAAGCTGGTCGGCCTCGCCCAGCGGCGGACGGCGGCGGGGACCCGCCTGTCGTCGATGGCGGTGGTCGACTGGCGGCCGGCTCGGCTGCTCGAGCTGCTCCGTCTCACCGACGCCGAGCGGGCCGACGCCGGCGCCGGTCTGGCCCACACCGTGACCGGCCTGACCGGCCTCCTCCCCGGTGCCGGCGACATGCCGGCCGCGGTCGACGGCGTCTTCGATGCCGTCGTGGCCGAGCTCCCCTCCGCCTGAGCGGTCCGTCCCGGCCCGACCGGCCCCTCCCGCCGGCCGAGCCGCCCTTCCCACCACCCGACCCGCCGCCCTCTCGGGGCCGCCCCCGGGTGACTGGTGGGTGCGGTGGGGCCCATGAGGCGCCAGAGGTTGACCATTTCCCATCTGGGGGCGTAAAGTGGCGCGAAGTGGGGCGAAGGGGAGGGACCCGCCGGATGACGGGGATCTGTGGGGGAGCGGGGCATCGGAGTGGCACGGTTCTTCGGGACGTACGAGCACACCGTCGACGCCAAGGGCAGGCTGATCCTGCCGTCGCGCTTCCGGGGCCCCTTCGACCGGGGCGGGTACCTCAGCCAGAACCTCGACGGCTGCCTGGCGCTTTGGACACCGGACCAGTTCGAGCGCCAGATGCAGGAGATGGAGGAGCGCGAGGCCACGGGCCGGGCCGAGCGCAACCAGGCCCGGGTCTGGGCGTCGAACTCCCACGAGGTCGAGCTCGACCGCCAAGGCCGCATGGCCATCCCGGCGCGGCTGCGGGACTACGCCGGGCTCGAGGAGAACGTGCTCGTGATCGGCGTGATCAACCGCGTGGAATTCTGGGACCCGGGCCGGTACCAGGAGCGCGTGGGGCCCGAGGAGCAGCGCCTGGCCGAGGGCCTCGAGGACTGACCGACGACGGACGCCACCGGGTTGCATCCACACCTCCGGCGGCCCCGGGCAGCACGGAAGCATCCACACCCACAGCAGCACCCGACGGACACGGGTCACCACGGCCCATGCGCAGCCCCTCGACTGGTTCGGTGGAAGAATCCTCCTCCGCCCACTTCCTACCGAGTCGCTGGAGCACCCCTCCCAACGGCTATGTGCCAGTCGAGGGGCTGCGGATGAGCCCGGCCTTCGCCCACGAACCCGTCATGGTGGAGGAGGTGGTGGCCCTCCTCCACCCCGTCCCGCCCGGTGTCGTCGTCGACGCCACCGCCGGGGGCGCCGGCCACGCCGCCGCGCTCCTCTCCTCGCAGCCGCACCTGCGGCTCCTCGGCGTCGACCGGGACCCGGCGGCCGTGGAGGCGTCCCGGGACCGCCTCGCCCGATTCGGCGACCGGGCCGTCGTCGTCCACGCCCGCTTCGACGCCCTGGCCGAGGCCCTCGTCTCGAGCGGCCTCGACGGGCCGGTGAGCGGCGTCCTGTTCGACCTGGGGGTGAGCTCGCCGCAGTTCGACGAGCCGGGCCGGGGGTTCTCGTACCGGCTCGACGCCCCCCTCGACATGCGGATGGACCCCTCGAGCGGTCCGAGCGCGGCCGAGCTGCTCGACACCATGACCGAAGGAGAGCTCGCCGGGCTCCTCGCTGCCCACGGCGAGAATCGCTTCGCCCGTCGCATCGCCCGGGCCCTCCTCGCCGCCCGCCCGGTGCGGACGACGGGCCAGCTGGCCGAGGTCGTGCGGGGGGCGATCCCCGCCGCCGCCCGGCGCACCGGCGGCCATCCGGCCCGGCGGGCCTTCCAGGCCCTGCGGGTGGCCGTGAACGACGAGCTCGGCGTCCTCGAGCGGGCCCTGCCCCAGGCGCTCGGCCTGCTCGGCCCCGGCGGCCGGTGCGTCGCCATCAGCTACCACTCGGGCGAGGACCGGCTCGTGAAGGCCGCCTTCGCCCGGGCCGTCTCCGGCGGCTGCACGTGCCCGCCGGGACTGCCGTGCGCCTGCGGGGCGGTGCCGGAGGGCCGGCTCGTCTTCCGCGGCGCCCGCCGGCCCGCACCGGCGGAAGTCGCCCGCAACCGCCGGGCCGAGAGCGCTCGCCTGCGCGCCTACGAGCGGCTGGCCCCAGCGGCGGACCCGGCCTGATGGCCGTCGTCACCGGCCCGGCCCGGCTCCGGCGCGACCAGGCACCGCTGCGCGCCCCGGCGGCGCGCCGGCCCCCCCTCCGAGTCGTCGCCCCCCAGCGCCGGCCCCCCCGCCCCGCCCGGCGGTCGGGGGTCGGGCTGGCCCTCGCCGTGGTGCTGGTGGCACTCCTCGCCGTGGCCGGCGCCCAGGCCTTCCTCGTACAGGGGCAGGTCCGTCTCGCCCACCTCCAGCAGCAGCTGGGGAGCGCCCAGGGGCGCCAGCGCGATCTCGAGGCGCAGGTGGCCCGGCTCGAGGACCCCGCCGCCGTGGTCGGCCAGGCCCAGCAGCAGGGCCTGAGCGTGCCCCAGCAGGTCACCGACCTGCCCCTCGTCACCCCGAGCTCGACGGTCCCCACCTCCGGCGGCCGTGCCGGCTCGGGCACCACCGGGCACGGCGCCGCCGGCACCGGGCGGTGACCACCGGGAGCGTCACCCGGGCGCGGGGACGGCCCCGCGGATTCGAGCGCCACCGGCCCCCGGCTCGCCGCCCACCGGCCACGCCCGCGGCCACCGGCGCAGCGCCGCGGCGCCGGATCGGCGTCATGCGGGTCGTGGTGCTCCTCTCCTTCCTGGCCCTCGCCGTTCGTCTCGTCATGGTCCAGGGGCTCTCCGGCGGGCACTACGCCGCCATCGGCACCTCCGAGGTCACCACCACCGTGTCCGTCCCCGCCGAGCGAGGCGGGATCTACGACCGCAACGGGGCCGTGCTCGCCGTCTCCGAGCCCCGATCGACGGTGGTGGCCGACCCCTACCTCGTCTCCCACCCGGTCGGCGAGGCCGCCGCCCTGGCCGGTCACCTCGGGGTGGCCGAGTCGAGCCTCGTGACCGAGCTCTCCAGGCGCACCGGGTACGTCGTGCTGGCGACGCGGGTGGCCGAGACCACGGCCAAGAAGATCGACGGCCTCCACCTGCCCGGCATCAACCTGCTGCCCGCCACGCAGCGGGTCGACCCGGTCGGCACGCTGGCGGCGCCGGTCATCGGGGCCGTGAACGGCTCGGGGGCGGGGGCCTCGGGCATCGAGTACGAGTACGACAAGATGCTGGCCGGCCACGCCGGGAAGGCCGTGCTCCACCAGACCCCCGACGCCGTGCCCCTGCCCGGCGGCTCGGGTGGCTCGGGCGCCGTGGCCGGCTCGGGCCTCGAGCTCACCATCGACGAGCAGCTGCAGTACGTCACCGAGCAGGCGCTCGGCGCCGAGGTGGTCGCCTCCCACGCCAAGAGCGGCACCGCCATCGTGATGGACAGCCACACCGGCCAGGTCCTCGCCATGGCCGACCTCGTCGCCGACCCGGCCAGGAACTCGGTCGCCGAGGCACCGCTCAACAACGCCGTGGCCATGGTCTACGAGCCGGGGTCGGTCTTCAAGCTCGTCACTTTCTCGGCCGCCCTCACGGCCGGGCTCATCACCCCCCAGGAGCCCTTCTCGGTGCCCAACACGATGTCCATCGACGGGTGGACCTTCCACGACGCCGAGAACCACCCCACCGAACAGCTCACCGCCACGCAGATCCTCGCCCAGTCCTCCAACATCGGGACCATCGAGATCGCCAACCTCCTCGGCCGGACCCGCCTCGCCCAGCAGATCGCCAGCCTCGGGTTCGGGCGCCCCAGCGGTCTGCGATTCCCCGGCGAGTCGGCCGGCCTCGTGAACGGCGACGCCGCCACCTGGTCGGGATCGGCCATGGGCGCCACGCCGATCGGCCAGGACGACTCGGTCACCCCCCAGCAGGTCCTCGACATGGTGAACGCCGTGGCCACCGGCGGCGTGTTCGTCCCGCCCAGCCTGGTGCGCGCCGTGGTGCGCCCCGACGGGACGCTCGGCGCCGCCGCGCCGCCGTCCACGCGCCGCGTGTTCTCCGGCGCCGTGGCCACGACCCTCACCACGATGATGGAGCAGGTCGTCCAGGACGGCACGGCCGTGGCCGCTGCCATCCCGGGCTACACGGTGGCGGGCAAGACCGGCACGGCCCAGGTCCCCGACAACAAGCACGGGGGCTACGTCCCGGGTGCCTACATGGCCACCTTCGCCGGCTTCGCCCCCGCCCAGGACCCCGTCCTCTCGGCCGTCGTGGTCCTCGAGCAGCCCACGCCCATCTTCGGTGGGACGGTGGCGGCGCCGGTCTTCGCCCAGGTGATGGGATACGCCCTGCACCGCTACGGCGTGGCCCCCGACCAGGGCGGCCCGGGCGGCTCAGGCACGGCACCGGCACCGCTGTCCGGTTCGCCGGTGGCCCAGGGCGGCACCGCTACGATCGCTCCCACCGCCGGCTCCAGCACGGGACGACCGTGACCGTGCCGTCGGACCTCCGACTGTGCGCATGGACCGGTTGCTCGAAGCCGTCGAACTCGCCGACACCCGGGGGGATCCGTCCCGGGCCGAGGTGACCTCGGTGGAGATCGACAGCCGCTCGGTGCGGCCCGGGGCGCTGTTCTGTTGTGTGCCCGGCAGGCATGTGGACGGCCACGACTTCGCCGCTTCGGCGGTCGAGGCCGGGGCGGTGGGCCTGCTCGTCGAGCATCCGCTTCCCGTGGACGTCCCCCAGGGCGTGGCGGCACCCGGGACCGTGCGCCGGGCCACGGCCCGCCTCGCCTGCCGGGTCGAGGGCGACCCGTCCCGGGCCGTTCCCACCGTCGGCGTGACCGGCACCAACGGGAAGACGACGGTCACCCACCTGCTGGCCGCCGTCCTCGAGGCCCACGGCTGGCCCTGCGCCGTCATCGGCACGCTGGGCGGCCCCCGCACCACCCCGGAGGCGCCCGAGCTCCAGCGGCTCCTCGCCGCCGCCCGCGACGGCGGCAAGCGGGCGGTGGCCATGGAGGTCTCGTCCCACGCGCTGCGCGAGGAGCGGGTGGAGGGCACCTGGTTCGCCGCCGCCGTCTTCACGAACCTGACCCAGGACCATCTCGACTATCACGGCACCATGGACGCCTACTTCGAGGCCAAGGCGTCGCTGTTCTCCCCCGACCGGGCCGCCGTGGGCGTGGTGGACGCCGACGACCCGTACGGGGCCCGGCTGCTCGAGCGCGCCCCGATCCCGATGGTCCCCTTCGGGGCCGCCGACGCTACCGACGTGGCCGGGGACGCCGGGGGGACGACGTTCACATGGCGGGGCCGCCGGGTGCGGGTGGCGCTTCCCGGCCGCTACCACGTCCTCAACGCCCTGGCCGCCGCCACCACCGCGGCGGTGCTCGGCGTGCCCGACGGGGACATCGCCGCCGGCCTCGAGGGCGTCACCGTGGTACCGGGCCGGTTCGAGGTGGTGGCCCTGGGGGCGCCCTTCACGGCCGGGGTCGACTACGCCCACACCCCCGACGGGCTGCGCGCGGCCCTGGCCAGCGCCCGGACCCTGGCCGGTCGGTCCGGGGGGCGGGTCCTCGTGGTCTTCGGCGCCGGTGGCGAGCGCGACACCGGCAAGCGTCCGACCATGGGCGCCGTCGCCGCGGCCGGCGCCGACGAGGTCGTCCTCACTTCGGACAACCCCCGCTCGGAGGACCCCCTCGCCATCATCGAGCAGGTGCGGTCGGGGGTGGCCACGGGCGCAGCGGTGACCGTCGAGCCCGACCGCCGTCTCGCCATCGCCCTGGCCGTGGCCAGGGCGCGGCCCGGGGACGTGGTCCTCGTCGCCGGCAAGGGCCACGAGCAGTGGATCGACATCGGCGGCAGGCGGGTCCCCTTCGAGGACCGGACCGAGCTGGCCCGGGCCTGGGGCCAGACGGCGGGCGGCGAGGGGGCGCGCCGGTGATCTCGCTCATGTCGGCGGGCGGCGTGGCCCTGTGGGTCGCCGCCCTCGGGACGCCCCTGCTCATCAGCTGGCTGCGGCGCAAGCGCGTGGGCCAGCAGATCCGGGCCGACGGCCCCCACATGCACCAGGCCAAGGCGGGCACCCCCACCATGGGCGGGGTCGCCATCGTGGCGTCCGCGGTGATCGGGTACCTCCTCGGCCACGTCGCCGCCCGTGTGGCGTTCACCCGCGCCGGGATCCTCGTCATCGTCGTCACCCTGGCCGCCGGCGTCATCGGCGCCGTCGACGACTGGATCAAGGTTCATCACCGGCGCAGCCTCGGGCTCAACAAGCGGGGCAAGTTCGGCGCCCTCGTGCTCGTGGCCGTGGGCTACGCCTTGGCCTCGGTGCACTGGTCGGGGGTGGACACCCATCTCTCGTTCACCCAGTGGAACTCCCTCGGCATCGACCTCGGGGCGGCCTGGTGGGTGATCTGGGCCACGATCGTCGTGGTGGGGACGGCCAACGCCGTGAACCTCACCGACGGGCTCGACGGCCTGGCGGCCGGCTCGGCCACCTTCTGCTACGCCATCCTCGCCATCATCGGCTACTGGCAGTTCCGCCACTTCTCCATCTACAAGGTCTCCGACGCCCTCGACCTGGCGCTGGTGGCGGTGGCGCTGGCGGGCGCCTGCCTCGGGTTCCTGTGGTGGAACGCGGCGCCGGCGAGGATCTTCATGGGCGACACGGGATCGCTCGCCATCGGCACCGGGCTCGCCGCCCTGTGCCTGCAGATGAACCTCCAGCTGCTCCTGCCGGTCCTCGGCGGGCTCTTCGTCATCGTCACCCTGTCGGTGGTCGTCCAGGTGATCGCCTACTGGGTCTTCCACCGCCGGGTGTTCCTCATGGCCCCGCTGCACCACCACTTCGAGCTGATGGGGTGGCCCGAGACGACGGTGATCGTCCGGTTCTGGATCCTGGGCGGCGTCTTCGCCTCGCTCGGGCTCGGGATCTTCTACGCCAACTTCCTCTCGGCCACGGCCGGGCACTGACGAGCCGCCCGTGGGCACGGTGCTCGTCTACGGCCTCGGGCTGAGCGGCCAGGCCGTGGTCCGCCGGCTCACCGCCGAGGGCACCGACGTCCTCGCCGCCGACGACGCCGCCGGCGACCGGCCCGCCGAGGCGGCCGCCGCCCTCGGGGTCGAGCTGCTCGTCCGTCCGAGCGCCGCCGAGCTCGAGGCGCTCGTCCCGGCGCTCGAGGAGGTCGTGGTGAGCCCCGGCGTGCCCGCCGCCCATCCGGTGCTGTCGCTCTCGGGGCGGCTGCCGGTGGTGAGCGAGGTGGAGCTGGCCTGGCGCCGGGCCCGGGTGCCGGTGGTGGCCGTCACCGGCACCAACGGCAAGACCACGGTCGTCACCTTGGTCACGGCCATGCTCGAGGCCTCGGGGATCTCGGCGGTGGCGGCGGGGAACATCGGCGTGCCGCTCCTCGACGCCGTGGCCGGCGAGGCCGAGGTCGTGGTGGCCGAGGTGTCGTCGTTCCAGCTCGCCCTCACCGAGACCTTCCGGCCGGCGGTGGGGGCGTGGCTCAACTTCGCCCCCGACCACCTCGACTGGCACCCCTCGCTCGACCACTACCGGGCCGCCAAGGCGCGGCTGTGGGCCAACGCCGGGCCGGGCGACGTCGCCGTGGCCAACGTCGAGGACGCCGTCGTCGCCGAGGAGGCCGCTGCCGCCGGCGGGCGCGGCGCCACCGTCGTGGGTTTCGGTCTCGACGCCGGCGACTACCGGGTCCACCGCCGGGCCCTCGTGTCGCCCGGCGGGGTCATCTGCGCCGTGGACGAGCTGACGCGGCCGGTCCCCCATGAGCTCGTCGACGCCCTTTGCGCGGCGGCGACGGCCGTGTCGGCGGGGGCGCACCTCGAGGGGTGCGCCCGGGCGTTGCGGGACTTCCGGGGGCG
>JAGWNV010000302.1 GCA_028872975.1 Acidobacteriota bacterium | reverse complement strand
CCAGCTGGGGGCCGAGGTCCGGGTGGCCGATCCCCATGTCGCCCCCCGGGACGTCCCCTGCGTGCCCGTGCCCCTCTCGGCCGGCGAGCTCGCCGCCGCCGACGCGGTGGTCCTCGTCACCGACCACGACGCCTTCGACTACGAGCTCGTCCGACGGTGCGCCTCCTACGTGCTCGACACCCGCAACCGGATGGCGGGCGACAACGTCGAGCGGCTGTGACGCCCCCCGCCCCCACGGACTGCGCCGGGGCACTCCCCCGCCGCGTCGTCGTCACCGGTGGCGCCGGTTTCATCGGCGCCAACCTCTGCCGGGCCCTGGCCGGTGTGGTCGAGGAGCTCCTCGTCCTCGACGACCTCTCGACCGGTCGCCTGGACAACCTCGACGACCTCCACGGCGTCACGGTCGTGGAGGGCTCGATCCTCGACGCCGGCGCCCTCCGAGACGTGCTGGATGGCGCCGACGCTGTCGTCCACCTGGCCGCCCGGCCCTCGGTGGCCCGATCGATCGAGGACCCGGGAGCGACCCACGCCGTGAACGCCACCGGCACCTTGCGGGTGCTGCAGGCGGCCGTCGAGGCGGGGCGGCCGCACGTGATCGTGGCGTCCTCCTCCTCGGTCTACGGGGGGTCGGCCGTGCTCCCGGCCCGGGAGGAGGCCGCCCCCTGCCCACGGAGCCCCTATGCGGCCAGCAAGCTCGCCGCCGAGGGGTACGCCCGTGCCTATCAGGAGAGCTTCGGCCTGCCGGTGCTCTGCTTCCGGTTCTTCAACGTCTTCGGGCCGCTCCAGCGGGCCGACCACGCCTACGCGGCCGTCGTGCCGGCCTTCGTCTCGGCGGCACTCCGACACGAGCCGCTCCCGGTGCACGGCGACGGCAGCCAGACCCGCGACTTCACCTTCGTCGGGAGCGTGGTCGCCGTTCTCGTCGACGCCCTCGTCCGCCGGGTCGTCGCCCCGGGCCCGGTGAACCTCGCCTTCGGAGGCCGCTGCTCGGTGCTCGAGCTGGCCGGGGCCCTCGAAGCGGTCCTCGGGCGGTCTCTGCCGCGGCACCACCTCGATCCCCGGCCCGGGGACGTCCGGGACTCCCAGGCCGATCGGACCAGGCTCGGCGAGCTGTTCCCGGACCTGGACCCGGTCGCCCTGGAGGAGGGCCTTCGCCGCACCATCTCCTTCGTCGAGCGACAGCGTGACGCGTCCGCGCCACTCGAGCCGGTGGGCATTCTGCTCGGGGGGCCCGGCTCGCCCCTCTCGCAATCGTGACGACGGAGCTCGACCTCCAGTCACCATCTTCCGACGACCTCGCCAGTCGGCTCCCACTCGAGGAGCCGGCACCCGCCGGCCCTCGAGCGAGGTGGAGGATCGCCGACCCCGTCTTCCTCGTGGCAGTCGCGATTCCGGCGGTGCCCATGTTCGTCCTCGTCGTCCGGGTCGCGCTCCTGGGCCACGTCTTCCTCGGAGGCGACCTCGCCCTCGCCGACCTCCGGGTGCGCAGCGCCATGCGCCTCCAGGAGCTGCTCGGGCCCTACGACTACCGCGGGTGGATGCACCCGGGGCCCGCCTACTTCTACCTGCTCGCCGCGTTCCGCGTGGTGGTCGGCGATCCGGGTCGTTCCCAGTTCGTCTGTGACCTGGTGGTCGACATGGCGTCGATGCTCGGCGTCGTCTGGGTGGTGCGACGCCAGGCCGGACGGTGGCCGGCACTGTGGGCGTCGCTGTGCGTGACCCTTCTCGCCTGGTCGATGGCCCGCGACATGACGTTGTCGGCGCTCATCAACCCCTGGTCGGCCGAGGTGGTGGTCTTCCCCCTCGTCCTGTTCTGCATTCTGGGCGCCGCCGCCACCAAACCGTCATGGGCGGCCCTGGTAGGAACGGCGCTCGTCGGGACCTTCACGGTGCAGACGGACCTCGCCACCGCCCCGCTCGTCGCGGTGCTCGGTGGAGCGGCTCTGGTGGCGGCCGTCGTCCGCACCCGGCGGGGCTCCCTGCGACTGCCCTGGCCCACCCTCGGCGCCGGCGTGGGGTCCGTCTTCCTCCTCTGGCTGCCGCCCCTCGTGCAACAGGCCACCACGCGCCGGGGCAACCTGACACAGATCTGGGAGTTCTTCCGGCACCACACCGGGCACCTCCCCCTGACCGGGGGGTTGAAGCTCGAGCTGGCCGCCGACCAATACCTTCTCGGATACCCCGGAGGCTGGCTCTCGCTCCTTCCCGGCCTGACCGACGTGCACGCGGCGGTGATCCTCGTGATCGTCCTGGCCCTCGTCGCCGCCGGCGTCGTCGGGGGCATGCTGGCCAGGTCGCACCTGCCTGTTGCCATGGGCGTCGCCAGCCTGCTCGGCGTCGTCGTGGGCACCTATGCCGTCGCCCGGATCTACGGCCCGGTCCTTCCCTACTACCTGCAGTGGGAGATCGCCGTGCCCGTCGAGGCCGCCATCGGGGCCGGTGTCGGGATGTTGTGCCTCTGGCGGCCTCCGCCGCTCCGGCTTGCCCTCGTCGTTGCCGGCGTCACCCTGGCGACCGTGTTCTGCCTCAAGGCGTTCGAGCTCCCGGTGGCCCAGGTCAACGACGCGGCGGTGGCACAAGCCTGGCACCTGGTGGCGCCCCAGCTCCCGCTCCGGCGCCAGCACGTCCTCGTCGACGACCGGGCATGGGCCGGTGAGGACATCCAATTCGGGCTGGTCGACGAGCTCGTGACACACGGGTATCGGGCCTTTGTCACCCCACCGTGGATGCACATCATCCAGTCCACGTACATCACCACCAAGCCGCAGGCCGTGACGGTGACCCTCCTCGCCT
>JAGWNV010000301.1 GCA_028872975.1 Acidobacteriota bacterium | reverse complement strand
GTCGTCAACTACAACGGCGAGCTCTACAACTTCCGGGAGCTGCGGGCCGAGCTCGAAGCGACCGGGAGTCGGTTCGGCGGAACCTCGGACACCGAGGTCCTCGTGGCCGCCATCGAGCGCTGGGGGCTGTCGCACTCGCTGGAGCGGGCCAACGGCATGTTCGCCCTGGCGGTGTGGGACGCCAAGGAGCGGTCCCTGCACCTCGCCCGTGACCGCTTCGGCGAGAAGCCCCTCTACTACGGATGGGCCGGCCGGGTGTTCCTGTTCGGCTCCGAACTGAAAGCGCTGCGGGCACACCCCCGCTTCGAAGCCACCGTCGATCGCGACGCCCTGGCGCTGTACTTCCGCCACAACTGCGTGCCCGCCCCCTACAGCATCTACGCCGGGGTCTCCAAGCTCCCTCCCGGGACGATGCTCCGCGTCGACGGAGACCCGGGCGCCCCGGCGTCGCCCGAGCCCTACTGGTCCCTCGGCGACGTCGTGGCGGGATCCCTGGCCGCTCGGCGCACCGGGAGCATCGAGGACTCGGTCGACGAGCTCGAGGCGGTACTCGGATCCGCCGTCGGGAGCCGCATGTACGCGGACGTCCCCATGGGGGCCTTCCTCTCCGGCGGGATCGACTCGTCGCTCGTCGTCGCCCTCATGCAGGCTCGGGCCGAGACCAAGGTGCGGACCTTCACCATCGCCTTCGACGAGGCCGCCTTCGACGAGGCCGCCCACGCCGCCGCCGTGTCCTCCCATCTGGGCACCGACCACACCGAGCTCCTCGTGACCGGGGCCCAGGCCCTGGAGGTCGTGCCCTCGCTGCCGGTGATGTTCGACGAGCCCTTCGCCGACTCCTCCCAGGTCCCCCAGGCCGTCCTGGCCCGGCTCACCCGCTCGCAGGTCACCGTGGCCCTCTCCGGCGACGGCGGCGACGAGCTCTTCGCCGGCTACAACCGCTATGCCTTCGCGGCGCGGTGGTGGCCGAAGCTCTCGAAGGTCCCTGCCCCGTTGCGTGGCGCCCTCGCCTCGGCGATCACCAGGGTGCCGGTGGAAGCCTGGGACGGCGCCTTCGGCCGCCTGGCGCCGCTCCTTCCGGCGAGCCTCCGGATCCGGATGCCGGGGACCAAGCTCCACAAGGCCGCCCGGGTCCTCCCGGCCTCCGGGCCGGCCGAGGTCCACCGGCTCCTCGCCTCCCACGTCGACGACCCGGCGCAATTGGTCCTCGGGGCCACCGAGCCCCAGACGGCGCTCAGCTCCCCTGAGGCCTGGCCGGCGGGGACGAGCGCCGTGGAGGCGATGCAGTACCTCGACACCGTGACCTATCTGCCCGACGACATCCTCACCAAGGTGGACCGGGCCACGATGGCCGTGGCCCTCGAGACACGGCTGCCGTTCCTCGACCCGGCCGTGGCATCGCTGGCGTGGCGGATGCCGCCCGAGCACAAGCTCGAGGGCGGCACAGGCAAGCGCGTCCTCCGGCAGCTCCTTCACCGGTACGTGCCGGCCGCCCTCGTGGAGCGACCCAAGGCCGGCTTCGGGATCCCCCTCGCCGCGTGGCTGCGGGGCCCGCTCCGGCCGTGGGCGGCCGACCTCCTGGCCCCGTCGGTCCTGGCGCGCCAGGGCTATCTCGCCCCCGAGCGCGTGGCGCGGATGTGGGCCGAGCACGACAGCAGCCAGCGGGACTGGGGCTACGAGCTCTGGGACGTCCTCATGCTCCAGGCCTGGCTCGCCGAATGGCTCCCTCAGTAGCGCGAGGGGGGGCCCACCCCGGCGTACTCCCATGGTGAGCGCTGGCGCTGCTGGCGGCGGGTCTTGCGCCGCGACACTTCCCAGGGGTACTGCTTCGGCTTGCCCTTGGGGCTGATGGGGATGGCCAGGAGCACGAGCAGGAAGGGCAGCACCAGGGTCCGCTCCCGGTCGATGAGCCCGAGGTTCGACAGGGCGGCGAAGGCGTAGCAGAAGCCGGCGAGGTCGAGGAAGGCCACCATCACGTACGGCCGGGCCATGGCCACCCTGGGGACGCGCACCAGACGGCGCAGCGACGTCAGGATGAGCACCAGGATCACGGAGTTCTCCAACGCGGCGATGCGCTGGCTCATCGAGTGGGCGTTGAAGAGTTGCGGATCGAACAGCACGACGTAGATGTCGTAGGGGTAGCCGGAGGGCCCGGGATGGTAGGGGATGCTGCTGCTCTGCCCGGCGTTGTTGGCGGCCACCGCCTTGAGCGAGAACACAGGTGTGCCCTGTTTGGCCAGCTTCCCGGTGATGGCGATGACCACCACGAGCAACACGGCCTCGGCGGCGGCCAGGGCGACGAAGCGCACGAGGCGGAGCCTCCGGCCCTGGGCGCGGGGCCGGAACAGGGTGGCGGCGGCGGTGGCGCCGGTGAACAGCAGCAGCTCCTGGGGACGGACGTAGACCCCGATGGCGATGCCCACGACGAGCAGCAGGACCCCGCGTGGCTTCCGGGCGAGGACCCGCGACGCCCCATCGGCGGCCAGGCCGATCGACAGGTACATCACCGATTCCTTGCTCACCCCCGCCGTCCAGAAGATGAGGGACGGAAGGAAGAAGATCATGTAGGCGTAGCGGCGGTGGTTCGCCTCGGGGAACGTGTTGGCGAAGGCCCGGTAGAAACCGAGGGTGCCGATGAAGGCGAACCAGCCGAAGATGAGGAAGCCGGCGAGCTTGTCCACGCCGACCAAGGCGAAGACCGCACCGGCGAACACGCTCACGGAACCGGCGCCGAGGAACTTCTGGTTGGTCCCGGCCAGGGTGAAGTTGAAGTGGTCGAACTGGTGGCCGATCA
>JAGWNV010000300.1 GCA_028872975.1 Acidobacteriota bacterium | reverse complement strand
CGTGGAGGGCGGCCACGCCGCCGGCGTCGTCGGCGTCGCGCTCCAGCTGGGCCGCCACCTCGGGCCAGCGCCCGGGGAGCTCGAGGGCGTCGACGACGGCCCGCAGGTAGAGCGCCGTGCCCCCCACGAGCAGCGCCCGCTGTCCCCTCTCCTCGATCCCGGCCAGGGCCCGGCGCGCCGCCTCCTGGAATTGCCGGAGCGTGAACTGCTCCTCGGGGTCGACGAGGTCGAGCAGGTGGTATCGCAGCTCGGCCCGCTCGCCGGGCGCCGGCTTGGCGGTGCCGATGTCCATGCCCCGGTACACCGCCATGGAGTCCACCGACACGAGCTCCGCCTCGGGGCGGGCCCGGGCCAGGCCGGCGGCGAGGCGCGACTTGCCCGACGCCGTGACCCCGACGAGCGCCACGTGGCCGGGCCCGAGGCCCGGACCGTCCGGCGACGCCTCAGGCGTGCCGCACCGCCACCGGGACCGACGCCGGCGCTGCCGGCACCGCCGGGCCGTGGCCGGTACCGTCGGCCACCAGGGCGCCGGTGAGGTGGTGGGGCGCCGCCCCCGTCACCCGCACCCGGCGATAGGTCCCGGGGACCGGCGTGGCGCCCGGGGGAAAGGGGAAGTGGACGAGCTTGTTCTGCCGGGTCCGGCCCGTGCACATGGCGCCGTCGCGCTTGGACGGCCCTTCGACGAGGACCTCCTCGACGCGCCCGATGCGGGCCCGGTAGCGGGCCAGGGCGGAGCGCTCGACCACCACCCGCAGCCGCTCGAATCGCTCGGCCACGACGTCGGGGTCCACGAAGCGGTCCGACATCGCCGCCGCCCGGGTGCCCGCCCTGGGCGAGAAGACGAAGGTGTAGGCGCTGTCGTAGCCGGCCTCGGCGGCGACGGCCAGGGTGTCGGCGAAGTCCTCCTCGGTCTCCCCCGGGAAGCCCACGATGATGTCGGTGGTGACGGCCAGGTCGGGCACGGCCCGACGGGCGGCGGCGAGGCGCTCCAGGTACCGCTCGGCGGTGTACCCGCGTCGCATGGCCACGAGCACCCGGTCGCTCCCCGACTGCAGCGGCAGGTGGAGGTGCTCGCACACAGCCGGGGTCTCGGCCATGGCGGCCATCGTCTCGGGCCGGAGGTCCTTCGGGTGCGGGCTCGTGTAGCGCACCCGCTTGATCCCCTCGACGCCGCCCACGGCCCGGAGCAGCTCGGCGAAGAGCGGCCGGCGGCGGGTGAGGTCGCGTCCGTAGGAGTTCACGTTCTGCCCGAGGAGCGTCACCTCGCTCACACCGGAGGCAGCCAGGCCCTCCACCTCGGCCACGAGGGCGTCGAAGGGCTTGGAGACCTCCGGCCCCCGGACCCGGGGGACGATGCAGAAGGCGCAGGAGTTGTCGCAGCCGACCTGGACCGTCACCCAGGCCGCGAAGGAGGAGCGCCGGACCGGGACCGCCTGCGGGGCCTCCCCCTCGGCGGCCTCCGGTGGGGGGGCGTCGAGGACCTCCACCACCGGGCCCTCGGCGCGGGCCCGGCGGAGCAGGGCGGGGGCACGCTCGAGGTTGTGGGTGCCGAAGACGACCGAGACGTGCGGGGCCTTGGCCCGGACGAGCTCCCGGTCCTTCTGGGCCAGGCAGCCCGCCACCGCCACCTGCAGTCCCGGGCGGCGCTCCCACTGGGCCTTCAGGCGGCCGAGCTCCCCGTAGAGCTTGTTGTCGGCGTTCTCCCGGATGCAGCAGGTGTTGAAGACGACGACGTCGGCGGTCTCGGGGTCGGAGGCGGGGACCATGCCGTCGGCCACGAGCAGGCCGGCGAGGCGCTCGGAGTCGTGCTCGTTCATCTGGCACCCGAAGGTGCGGATGTGGAAGGTCGGCGCCACGGCCGGCAATTCTAAAGGGCGTCGACGACGAGCCCCTCGAGGTCGGGGCGGAGCACCAGGACCTGGCCGGGCACCCCGGCGTCGGCGAGGCCCTTCTCCATCTCGGCGCACACGCGCCCGGTGTCGCCGCCGTCACAGAGCCCGAGGAGCGTCGGGCCCGCCCCCGACCAGCACGCCGCCAGGGACCCGGCCCCGGCGAACCGGGCCAAGAGCTGGGGGGCCTCGGGGAAGAGGGGCATCCGGTAGTCCTGGTGCAGGCGGTCCTCGGTGGCCTCCTTCACGAGGAGCGCCCGGTCGGCGAGCCCGGCGAGGAGCAGCGCCATGCGACCGAGGTTGAAGGTGGCGTCGGCGCGGGCCACCTGTTGGGGCAGCACCTGGCGGGCACGCGCCGTGGGCAGGGGCCGGTCGGGCACGACGGCGACGAGGCCGAGACCGGTGTCGAAGGGCAGGCGCACCGCCCGCACCGCCCCCCGCACCATGGTGGCGGCCACGAGGCCGCCCACCACGGAGGCCGCCGCGTTCTCGGGGTGCCCCTCCACCCGCGCCGCCACCGACAGGGGGTCCTTGGAGCCCGCTGCGGCGGCGGCCGCCACCGACAGCGCCGCCGACGACCCGAGGCCGCGGGCCACGGGGATCTCCGAACGCACCGTGATCGAGAGCCGGTCGTGGCCCACCACGGAGATGGCCACCCGGGCGGCGAGGTGCCCGGCGTCGTCGGCCAGCTCCGCACCCTCGCCCTCGGCGCGCACCACGAGCCGCCCCGCCGGCTCGATGTCCACCTCGACGTAGCGGTCGACGGCCAGGGCGAGGACGTCGAAGCCGGGCCCCAGGTTGGCGGCCGAGGCCGGTGCCCGTGCCCGCATGGCGGCCCACGGTAGTGCCGCCGCCCCTCCCGGCGCCGGGGCGGCGCCGGTAGAGTGCGCCGTCGTGGCGACGGGCGGCCGGC
>JAGWNV010000299.1 GCA_028872975.1 Acidobacteriota bacterium | reverse complement strand
TGGTGGGCGCCCACCACTTCGCCGTGGTGGGCCGCTGCGCCGCCTGCGCCGACGCCGCCAGGACCGTGGAGGGTCAGGCGGCGGGGGGTGCGACGGTCAGGTCGCCGAGGTAGGGCCCGAGCACCTCGGGGAGCCGTACCGACCCGTCGGCCCGGCGCCCGGTCTCGACGAGCGCCGCCCAAATCCGCGCCCAGGCCAGGGCCGAGCCGTTGAGGGTGTGGACGAAGACCGGGGCCCCGCCGTCGGCGGGCCGGTAGCGGACGTTGGCGCGACGAGCCTGGTAGTCGCGGAACCAGCTCACCGAGGAGACCTCGAGCCACTGGTCGACCCCGGGCGCGTAGACCTCGAAGTCGAAGGTCCGGGCCGAAGAGTTGCCGAGGTCACCGGTGCAGAGGTCGACCACCCGGTACTCGAGGCCGAGGGCGACGAGCAGGTCGTCCACCCGGCCGACCATCTCGGCATGGAGGTCGGGGGCCTGCTCGGGGGTGGCGTAGGCGAAGAGCTCCACCTTGTCGAACTCGTGCACCCGCAGGAGCCCGCGCGTCTCGCGCCCCGCCGCGCCCGCCTCGCGACGGAAGCAGGCGGTGGCGGCGGTGAGGCGGAGGGGGAGGTCGGCCTCGTCCAAGATGTCGCCCCGGTGCATCGAGGTGAGGGGGACCTCGGCGGTGGGGATGGCCCAGAGGTCGTCGCGTTCGACGTGGTAGGCCTCGTCGGCGAACTTCGGCAGATGGCCCGTCGAGACCATGGTCTCGGTGCGCACGAGCGTCGGGGGCCGGATCTCCTCGTAGCGCTCGGCGTGGCGGTCGAGGGCGAAGGCGCTGAGGGCGCGCAGCAGGCGCGACCCGGTGCCCCGGAAGAGGGGGAACATCGAGCCCGAGAGCTTCGCCCCGCGGCCCAGGTCGAGGATGCCGAGGGCCTCGCCCACGTCCCAGTGCGGCACCCGCTGGTGGTCCTCGTAGGTCAGAGCCGACTCCGGCCAGCGGCGGACCACGGGATTGTCCTCGGGGCCGGTGCCGTCGGGGGCGCCGTCGGCGGGGAGGTTGGGGAGCCACAAGAGCATCTCCCGCACCGACGCCTGGGCGTCCTCGGCCTCGGCGTCGAGGGCCTTCTCGCGGTCGCCGAGGGCCCGGCTCTCCTCCGCCATCTCGGCGGCGCCGCCCTCGTCGCCCTCGCGCCGGGCCCGGCCGACCCGGCGGGACAGCTCCTTCACCTTGGCCCGGATCTCGTCGCGCTGCTGGGTGACGGCGCGCGCCCGCTCGTCGGTCTCGAGGAGCCGGTCGACCTCGGCGGGGTCGACACCGCGGCGGCCGAGGGCCGCCGCCACCGCCGCCCGGTCCGCTCTGACGAGGCGGATGTCGATCATGGTGCGCCCAACGGTAGCCTCGCCGTCCATGGCACCCGCGACGGCGCACGGCGCCGGCGAGCCGGTCATCGAGTGCCGTGACCTGGTCGTCCGATACGGGAGCCTCGTCGCCGTGGACGGACTCTCGTTCACCGCGCACCGGGGGAGCGTGGTCGGCCTCCTCGGCCCCAACGGGGCCGGCAAGACCTCCACCGTCGAGACCCTCGAGGGCTACCGGCGACGGGCCGGGGGTGCGGTGGGGGTGCTCGGCCTCGACCCCGGGCGCGACGGACGGGCGCTGGCGGCGCGCATCGGGGTCATGCTCCAGCGGGGCGGCGTCTACCCCACCATGACCCCGCGGCGGGTGCTCGAGCTCTTCGCCCGCTACTACGCCCATCCCGCCGATCCCGCCGCCCTCCTCGGCCAGCTGGGCCTCGCCGCCGTGGCCCGCACGCCCTGGCGACGGCTGTCGGGCGGGGAGCAGCAGCGGCTGGCGCTCGCCCTCGCCCTCGTGGGGCGTCCCGAGGTGCTCTTCCTCGACGAGCCCACCGCCGGCGTCGACCCCGAAGGGCGTCTCGAGGTCCGAAGGGTCGTCGAGGAGCAGCGGGCGGCCGGCGTGTGCGTCGTCCTCACCACCCACGAGCTGCCCGAGGCGGAGCGGCTCGCCGACGAGGTCGTGATCCTCTCCCGCGGCCGGGCCGTGGCGCGGGGCACCGTCGACGAGCTGCGCGGCGCCGAGCCGGCCGTGCGGTTCAGCGCCCCCGACGACCTCGACCTCGCCGCCCTCGCCGACGCGGCGGGGGCCGGCCCCGACCGGGTGCGGCGGGCCGGCCCCGGTGAGTACGTGGTCGAGGGCGACGCCGACGCGGCGCGGGTGGCCGCCATCGCCGCCTTCCTGGAGGGCCGGGGCATCCCCCTCGGCGACCTCCGGGTGGGACGGGGGTCGCTCGAGGACGTCTACCTCTCGCTCACGGGCGGGACGCGCACCGGGGACGGGTCGTGACGGGCCGGCGCCGGGCCTCGTGGGCGAGGCGCGTCGCCGCCCAGACCGCCGCCGAGCTCGGCCTCACCCTCCAGCGCGGCGAGTCGCTCCTCCTCACCCTGGGGATCCCGGTGGTGCTCCTCGTCTTCTTCTCCGAGGTCCACCTGCTCCCCACCGGCACGAAGGAGCCGATCACCTTCCTGGCGCCCGGCGTGCTGGCGCTCGCCGTCATGGGAACCGCCCTCGTCAACCTGAGCATCGCCACCGGCTTCGAGCGCGGCTACGGCGTGCTCAAGCGCATGGGCACGACACCGCTCGGGCGGCCGGCGCTGCTCACCGCCAAGGTCGCGGCCGTCGTGGTGGTCGAGCTGCTGCAGGCCGCCGTGCTCGTCCCCGTGGCCTACGGGCTCGGCTGGCGCCCTTCGGCGACCGGTGCCGCCGCCGCCGTGGCGGTCGTGGCCCTGGCCACCGTCGCCTTCGG
>JAGWNV010000298.1 GCA_028872975.1 Acidobacteriota bacterium | reverse complement strand
CGGCCCGGCGCGCCCCCGGGCTGGACGGCGGGGGTGACGGCATGGCCCTGCCCGTTCCCGACGACCCCAGCATGAATTGACGGCAGGGCGTCGAGCGATGGCACTGCGGCTCGGCGTCCGGCGCCGGCAGCGACCGTCGCCGCAGGCGATGACGCTCGTGGAGCACCTCACCGAGCTCCGCCGGCGCCTCGTCGTGGCCGTGATCGCCTTCGCGGCGGCGGGTACGGCCTGCTTCCTCCTCTACACCCACATCCTCCACTTCCTGCAGTCGCCCTACTGCAGCGTGGCGCCGCACCACTGCACCCTCTTCGTCACCGGGCCCCTCGACGGGCTGTCGCTCCGGATCGAGATCGCCGGGTACGGCGGGCTGATCCTGTCGTCTCCGGTCGCGCTCTGGGAGTTCTGGCGGTTCGTGACGCCGGGGCTCCTCGCCCGGGAGAAGCGCTACGCCATCCCCTTCATGGCGAGCGCCGTCACCCTCTTCGCCGCCGGCGCCGTGCTGGCCTACGTCACCTTCGCCCACGCGCTGCGGTTCCTCACCTCGATCGGCGGGCCGAGCCTGCAGCAGATCTACAGCCCGGGCCGGTACCTGTCGCTCATCCTGGCCCTCATCCTCGTGTTCGGGCTGACCTTCGAGTTCCCGGTGGTCCTCGTGGGCCTGCAGCTCGCCGGCGTGGTCTCGGCGCGACGGCTGGCCTCGTGGCGCCGGTGGGCCATCGTGCTCATCGTGATCGTGGCCGCCGTCATCACCCCGAGCGGCGATCCGTTCTCCATGCTGGCCCTGGCCGTGCCCCTCTACGGCTTCTACGAGCTGTCGATCCTCCTCGGCAAGGCCCTGCGCCGTCCGGCCACCTCGTGACGCCGGCGACCACGCGCCGGTCCTTCCTGGCGCGTCTCGGTTTCGACCCCGACCCGTTCCAGCTGACCGCTTTCGACGCCCTCGATGCCGGGCGCTCGGTGCTCGTCTCGGCGCCGACGGGCTCGGGCAAGACGGCCGTCGCCGACTACGGCGTGGCCCTGGCCCGGGCAAGCGGGCGCAAGGCCTTCTACACGACGCCGCTCAAGGCCCTGTCGAACCAGAAGTTCGGCGAGCTCGCCGCCGCCTACGGCGCCGACCAGGTGGGCCTGCTCACCGGGGACGTCTCCCACCGCGCCGACGCCCCGGCGGTGGTGATGACGACCGAGGTCCTCCGCAACATGCTCTTCGCCCGGGCGCCGGTGCTCCGGGGGCTCGGGACGGTCGTGCTCGACGAGGTCCACTTCCTCCAGGACCCCTACCGGGGGTCGGTGTGGGAGGAGGTCATCATCCTCCTGCCGCCCGAGGTCACCCTCATCTGCCTGTCGGCCACCGTCTCCAACGCCGAGGAGCTCGGGGCCTGGATCCGCAGCGTCCGGGGACCGCTCGACGTAGTCGTCGAGCTGCGGCGGCCGGTGGAGCTACGCAACCACGTGGCACTGGCCGAGAAGGGGACCCGCCGCGTCGAGGTCCTGTCCCTCCTCGAGGACGGGAAACTCTCGGCGGGGGCCCGGGAGCTCGAAGAACGCGTGCAGCGCCTGCGCCGGCGCGGGGAAGGGCTGCGGCACTCCCGCCTCGCCACCCCGAGGCGCACCGAGCTGGTGGAGGCGCTCGGCGACCTGGGCATGCTCCCGGTGATCGTGTTCATCTTCTCCCGGGCCGCCTGCGAAGACGCCGTGGGCCAGTGCCTGGCCGACGGACTGCGGTTCACCACCACCGAGCAGCGCCGGGAGATCCGTCGGCGCGCCGAGGCCCACAGCGAGGGCCTCGCCGACGACGAGCTCGGCGTCCTCGGCTACGGGCGGTGGCTCGACGGGCTGGAGGCGGGCATCGCCCCCCATCACGCCGGCATGGTCCCGGCGTTCCGCGAGGCGGTCGAGGACTGCTTCGCGGCTGGGCTGCTGCAGGTGGTCTTCGCCACCGAGACCCTGGCGCTCGGCATCAACATGCCGGCCCGGACGGTGGTGGTGGAACGGCTCACCAAGGTCCGCCAGCAGGGCCGCAGCGGCCTCACGTCGGGGGAGTACGCCCAGCTGACAGGTCGGGCCGGACGGCGGGGGCTCGACGTGGTGGGCCATGCCGTGGTGCCCTGGGGGCCGACGGTGCAGGTGGCCGAGCTGGCCGCCCTGGCCACCTCGCCGGCGCCGGAGCTCAGCTCGTCGTTCCGGCCCACCTACAACCTCGCCGTCAACCTCGTCCGCCGCTACGCCGCCGACCAGGCCCACGTGCTGCTCGACCGCTCCTTCGCCCAGTTCCGGGACCAGCGCCACCGCCACGCCCTCTCCCGGCGGCTCGACCGGGCCCTGGGCCTGCTCGACCGGTGGGGGCACGTCGACCGGGAGGCCTGGCGGCTCACCGACCGCGGTGCGCTGTTGGCCCGCATCTACCACGAGTCCGACCTCCTCGTCGCCGAGGCACTCTCCGAGGGGATCTTCGACGGCCTGGCGCCGCCCGTGCTCGCCGGCGTGGTCTCGGGCTGCACCTTCGAGGCCCGCGGCCGGTGGCGGCCCGAGCGGCGCCTGCCCCGCCCCCTGGTCGGGCCCCTGGCGCGCCTCGAGGCCTGCGGGGAACGGCTCCGGGCCGACGAGGAGGCGAGCCGGCTCCCGCCGACCAGGGCCGTCGACACCGGCTTCGCCGAGGTGGCCTTCGCCTGGGCGGGGGGCAGGCGCCTGGAGCAGGTCCTCGAGCGCGCCGAGCTGGCGCCGGGCGACTTCGTCCGCAACGCCAAGCAGCTCGTGGACCTGCTGCGCCAGCTGGCCCTGGTGGCCACCCCGGACACGGCCCGGGCCGCCCGGGCGGCCGCCGACGAGGTGCAGCGGGGGG
>JAGWNV010000297.1 GCA_028872975.1 Acidobacteriota bacterium | reverse complement strand
AATTGGCCTAAGATTGGCCACGAAATGAGATGAGATCACCACATAGCGTGATCTCCAGGCGCCACACCAGGTGGGCAGGGGCGGGTGAGGCCAAGGTGAAGACGGTTGCCGCAGTCGTGGTCGTGGCGGGGGCCATCCGGTTGGCGACGGGCGTCGACCCCGCCCTGGCGGCGGGTCTCGTGGCCGCCCTCGCCGCCGGGGCCACGGCGTACGGGCTGTGGACCCACCGGCGATCCCAGCGTGGCGCCTGGCTCGTGTCGTGGGCCTTCATGGGCACCGGCTTGCTCTGTGTGGCGAGCGGACCGGTGCTGCTGGCCACCGACGCCCACGCCTTCACCACCCAGGCGATCCTGACCCTCGCCGGGGACCTCCTCGCCATCACCGGGCTGTGCCTCCTCATCCGCCTCCGGATGGCGGGACGCTCCTTCGAGGTCCTCAGCACGGCGGTGGTGGCCGTCGTCACCGTATCCTTCTGCCTCCTCAGCCTGGTCGTGGTGCCGGCGCACGGCTGGCACCCGGCAAGGCAGCTCCTCGCCGTGGGCGTCCCCGCCTGTGACTTCGTCATGGTTTGGCTGACGGGGAGCCTCATGTCGATGACCGAGCGTTGCCCCGCCGGCTACCGCTACCTCCTCGGCGGGTTCGCCTGCCTCTTCTTCTCGCACTCCATCAGCGCCACCCTCTACCTGGCCGGCAGGGGCCTCGAGCCCCAGACCCTCGACGCCGTGGCGCTGTGGGGGGCCTGCCTGTGGGGCTGCGCCGCCCTCCACCGTTCGCAGCGGACCCCGTTCGAGCCGGTGCCGCTGCGCTCGGGTCGCCCGAGCTGGCCGCACGTGGTCCTCCTCGTGACCGCCCCGATGGTCGCGCCGGCCATCTATGGCGTGGAGACCCTCACCGGCCGGCCGGTGAACCAGGCCATGTTCCTCGCCGGGTCGGCACTCATCCCCGCCGTCGTCGTGGCCTATCTGGTCCAGCAGGTCTTCGCCCGCTCGGCGGCGGAGTACCGGGCCCAGCACGACGCCCTGACCGGCGTCTGCAACCGGGTGCTGTTCAACGACAGCCTCGCCGCCAGCATCCAGGACGCCGGCCGGGCCGGTGGCGGCTTCGCCGTGATGTTCCTCGACCTCGACCGGTTCAAGAGCATCAACGACAGCCTCGGGCACGCCGTGGGCAACCAGCTGCTCCAGGCCGTGGTGACCCGCCTGCACTCCTGCCTCCGTCCGAGTGACACCTTGGCCCGCATGGGCGGCGACGAGTTCACCGTCCTTGTCCCCGACATCGGCGACAAGACCCAGGCGGCGCACCTCGGCGACCGCGTGCTCGGCGCCTTCTCCGAGCCCTTCAACGTGGGCGGCCGCCTGCTGCCCGTGCAGGCGAGCATCGGCGTGGCCGTCCACCCCGAGGACGGCGACAGCGTGGACGACCTCCTCAAGCACGCCGACACGGCGATGTACCAGGCCAAGGCGGCGGGCCGGAACACCTGCGTCGTCTACGACACGGCCATGAGCGCCCGGGCCCGCCTCCGGTTCGCCCTCGAGTCGAGCCTGCGGTCCACCCTCGACACCGAACGACTGGAGGTCCACTACCAGCCCAAGCTCCGCGCCGCCGACGGCGCCATGGTGGGCGTCGAGGCCCTGGCTCGCTGGCGCCACCCCCGTCTCGGGATGATCCCCCCCTGGGCCTTCATCCCGCTGGCGGAGGAGACGAGCCTCATCGCCTCCATCGGCGAGTGGGTGCTCGAGACCGCCTGCCTCCAGGCACGCCAGTGGCAGGAGCGGCTCGACCGCCCGGTGACGGTGGCCGTGAACCTCTCCCCCCGGCAGTTCATCCGGCAGTCGGTGGTCGGCATGGTCGCCGACGTCCTGGCCCGCACCGGGTTCGACCCGACCCTGCTCGAGCTCGAGGTGACCGAGAGCGTCCTCATGGAGCACATGGACGAGGCAGCCGTCGCGTTGTCCGAGCTTCGGGCCATGGGCATCCGGTGCTCCATCGACGACTTCGGCACCGGCTACAGCGCGCTCACCTACCTCACCGACATCCCCGTCGACGCCATCAAGATCGACCCCTCCTTCGTCCGGCGCATCGACTCCCAGTCCGAGGCGGCGCCGATCGTCGGCGCCGTCATCGCCCTCGCCCACAGCCTCGGGCTCGACGTCGTCGCCGAAGGGGTCGAGACCGACGCCCAGTACGAGTTTCTGAGGGCGCACGCCTGCGACTACGTCCAGGGGTTCCGATTCAGCCCCGCCCTCCCTGCTCACGAGATCGAGGAGATCGTCCGCCGGGGGCTGCCCCTGGCTTCGGTCGAGATCGAGGAGTGGCTGCGCGTGGCCCGCCCGCCCGATTCCTCGGTGGTCCCGGCCGACCGTCTGGCCTCGATCCTGACCGGTGTGGCCCGCGAGAACGGATGGTCCACCGAGCCCGACGGGTCCGACGTCGAGGCCATCCTGGCGGCGCTGTTGGCCGGTGCCGGGTCCCCGTTCTCCGACGGGAGGCACCTCGGCCCTCTCCCGTCCCGGATGGCCGTCGGCACCCTTCTCGGCCTGGCCTCGGTGACCGGAGGCCTGAGCGCGGCCGGGGTGATCCCCCAGGCGACGCAGGCCATGGCCGCCGAGGTCCTGGCGCAGGCCACGGGTGTGGGCACCGGCGCACCTGCGCCGGCCGAGCCCGTGGTGGCGTCGGGGGATTCGGCGTGCCGCCGCTCGGGGGCGGCGCGCCGGCGCCTGGTGGCGGGGCCGCCCCTCCGGCCGGCGGCTGGGCCGGGACTGCCGCCGTCCCCCCGACGACGGGTGGCGGGGGGACGAACGGCAGGAAGCCGACCCGCCGGTCGCCAGGGGCGAGGGTCGGCATGACGTCGGCGACGCGCCCTGCGGACGGCACCACCGGCCCCG
>JAGWNV010000030.1 GCA_028872975.1 Acidobacteriota bacterium | reverse complement strand
GCCACCTCCGACCCGGACCGCCGCCGGGGCGGGCACGGCCCGGGGGCCCTGGCCGGACCGGCCGGCCGAAGGGTGGGTGGAGGGCTCGTCGTGGGCGTTGCCGTTGCCCTGCCCGCCCCCGCCCTCGTCGAGGCGGCCCTTTATGACCTTGAGGGGCAGGAAGTGCTCGCGCTGCTGGCGCAGCACCCACCGCAGGCGGTCCACGTCCGGCTCGTAGAACTTTCGGTACCCCGAGGGGGTCCGTTCGGGGTTCACGAGGCCCTGGCTCTCGAGGAACCGGATCTTCGAGATGGTGACGTCGGGGAACTCCTGGCGCAGCAGGGTGAGGACGTCGCCGATGGACAGATAGGGGCGCCCGGTCATGGTGCGAGAGGGCCCCTCACGACTCGTCCGCGCCGGCCAGGTAGACGAGCTTGAACTTCCCGATCTGCACCTCGTCGCCGCTGTTCAGCACCGACTCCTCGATGCGCTCTCTGTTCACGTAGGTGCCGTTCAGCGAGCCGACGTCCCGGACGGTGTGGCGGCCCGAGCTCTCGTGGGTGAACTCGGCGTGGCGCCGCGACACCGTCACGTCGTCGAGGAAGATGTCGCTCTCGGGATGCCGTCCCACCCGGGTCACGGGGGCGTCGAGGACGAAGCGGGCCCCGGCGTTGGGGCCCCGCTTCACGACCAGGAGCCCGGCCCCGGTGGGCCGATCGGACAGTGTCACGGCGAGCTCCTCCTCCCCCGGTTCCCCCTGGGCGTCGACGGGGTGGAGGGTGACGGTGGTGTCGGAGGTGCCCGCGGCGAGCACTGCTCCGCACGAGGAGCAGAAGTTGGCGCCCGCCGGGTTCCGGTGCCCGCAGTTGTTGCAGAACACGCCGTCCACGCTAGTCGTTCGCCTTCCCTCCGCTTCGGCGGCGATCCCGGCCTACTCGGCGGTGAGCTGGGTGTAGGCGGCGGCGTCGAGGAGGCCGCCGACGGTGCCGGGGTCGTCGGCGCGCAGCTCGCAGATCCACCCCGACCCGTAGGGGTCGCTGTTGAGCAGCTCCGGCGTGTCGGCCAGGGCCGTGTTCACGGCCACCACCTCTCCCGCGACGGGGGCGTAGATCTCCGAGACCGACTTGGTGGACTCCACCTCGCCGATCATCCCGCCCTGGCCCACGTGGGTGCCCGTCTCGGGCAGCTGGACGAACACGACGTCGCCGAGGGCGTCCTGGGCGAAATCGGTGATCCCGACCCGGACGGTGTCACCGTCGAGGCGCGCCCACTCGTGCTCGGAGCTGTAGCGGAGGTCCTCGGGCACTTGCACGGGACCGGACCCTAACCCAACGGGCACCGACCGTCTCCTGGCCGGCGACGGGGTCACTAGTGGAGCATCTGGCGGATGCGGACGGCCTGCTCCTGGACCCGGGACCGGGCCTCGGCCTCGCTCGGGGCCTCGGCCCAGACGTGGGTGACCGGCTCCTCGGGGTCGGGGACCACGAGGGACCAGCCGTCGCCGTCCAGCACCTTCACCCCGTCGACGAGGACCGTGGACCGGTCCTTGGCGCGCTCGAGGGTGCGGCGCATGACGGTGCCCTTCTGCTCCCAGGGGGTCACGACCTCCTCGTGGGCGATGTGGACGGGGGCCAGGTCGCCCGACAGCTTGGCCATCCGCTGGCCGCCGGCGGCGAGGAGGGCGAGGAGGTGGACGAAGGTGCCGACGGCGTCGAAGGCGGGGAGGAACCGGGGGAAGATGAACCCGCCCATCTGGCTGGCGGCGAAGTCGACTGCTCCCGAGCTCGCCACCTCCATGAGGTGGGTGGCCGACAGCTTCGTCCACACCACCTTGGCGCCGGCCTCGGCCAGGAGCCGCTCGGCGGCCCGGGGGGCGGCCACCGGCAGCGCCACCGACCGGCCCGAACCCTGGGCCACGACGAGCCCGAGGAGCAGGACCAGGGCCTCGTCGTCGGAGAGGACCCGGCCCTCGTCGTCGACCAGGGTGAGCCGCTCGGCCCCGGGGTCGATGACGGCGCCCAGATGGGCCCCCGAGGCCCGGACGAGCTCGGCGACGTTGGCGGCCGCCGCCCGCCGGTCGGAGGAGACCACGGCGGCGGTGGCGGCGTAGGGGTTCACCACGAGGACCTCGGCGCCGAGCTTGGCCAGCACGTTGGGCATGACGAAGCTGGCCGTGCCGAAGGAGTAGTCGAGGACGATCTTGAACCCGGCCTCGGCGATGGCCCCCACGTCGACGGCGTCGATGAGGGCGGCGGTGTAGAGCTCGAGCGTGCGGGGGGGGAAGCCGATGTCGCCGATGTCCGAGGCGAGGGCCCGGCGGAACTCCTCGCGGTGGTAGAGCCGCTCGATCTTGCGCTGGGTGGCCTCGGCCACGTCGATCCCGTCCTGGTCGAAGAACCGCAGCAGCACCGACTGGCTGTCGCCCTCGGCCAGGCGGACGGTGACGCCCCCGAGGCCGCTGCCGGTGCGGACCTGGAACCGGGTCACCGGGACGGTGGCCACCTCGAGATCCTCCACGTGGACGCCCGCCGCGTTGCAGCCGACCATCACCGCCCGCTTGAGCACGCGGGCCGCCCGGCTCGTGTCACGCGACGCCGTCACCGTGGATCCCTTCTCCAGGGTGCTCGCCCACGCCATGGACAGCCGCATCACCAGCTCGGGGCTGATGTCGACGTTGGCGAGGCCCTGGATGCCCAGGCGTCCGAACAGGGTCCGGGCGCCCCGGGACTCCCAGACGATGGAGGTGTTGATGATGGCGCCGGTCTCCACCGTCTTGAAGGGGTAGACCTTCACCCCCGACTTGATGACGGCGTGGGCGCCCACGAAGGTCTCGTCGCCGAGGACCACCCCCTCCTCGCAGCGGACGTTCTGGCGGAGGTCGCAGGACCGGCCGATGACGCATCCGTCGAGACGGGTGCCGGAGCCGACGAAGCCGTTGTCGTGGACCACGGTCCGCTGGAGGGCGGCGTTCTCCCCGATGCGGACGTTGGCGCCGACGACGCAGTACTCCCCCAGGCTCGCCCCCGGGCCGATCGAGCAGTTGTCCCCGATGACGGCCGGGCCGGCCACCTCGGCCGAGGGATGGACGTCGGCGCCCTTGCCGAGCCAGACCCCGGGACGGATGGGGAACCCGGCCGGCTGGACCTGGACCCGCTGGTCGAGGATGTCCTGATGGGCCCGGAGATAGGCCTCGAGGGTGCCCACGTCCTCCCAGTAGCCCTCGGCCACGAACCCCTGGATGGGCCGGCCCTCGGCGAGGACGGCCGGGAAGACCTCGCCGGAGAAGTCGACGGGGCGACCCTCGGGGATGTAGTCGAAGACCTCCGGCTCGAGGACGTAGATGCCGGTGTTGATGGTGTCGCTGAAGACCTGCCCCCAGGTCGGTTTCTCGAGGAACCGCTCGATCGAACCGTCGTCGCGGGTGATGACGATGCCGAACTCGAGGGGGTCCTCCACCCGCTTGAGGGCGATGGTGGCCAGCGCCCCCCGCTGCCCGTGGTGGTCCATGAGGGCCTCGAGGTCGATGTCGGTGAGGACGTCGCCGGAGATGACGAGGAAGCGCTCGTCGAGCTCGTCGCGGGCGTTCAGTACCGATCCCGCCGTCCCGAGGGGCGTCTCCTCGGTGGCATAGACCATCCGGACGCCGAACTCCGAGCCGTCGTCGAAGTAGCTGCGGATCACGTTGGCCATGAAGGCGACGGTCACCACGATCTCGTCGAACCCGTGGCCCCGCAGGAGGGCCACCACGTGCTCCATCATGGGCCGGTTGGCCATGGGCAGCATGGGCTTGGGCTGGTTCGAGGTGAGCGGCCGCAGACGGGTCCCCTCGCCGCCGGCCATGATCACGGCCTTCATCGAGCCGTCACCCCGTTCCCGCGTCGCACCGCTGCCGTCGTCGCCCTCTCGGCGGCCGCCGTCCTCGTCCGGCGGCCCTTCATGCGGACGATACCCCGCCGTTCCCGGTGCCGCCCGGGTCGCCGCGCCGTGCCGTCCGGCCGCCGCGGCCACGGGCGAGGGCCCGGCGCGACCGGGGCACATAGGCGGCGGCCGCCATCCAGGCGAGGGCGAGACCGGGGACGGCGCACACCCAGGCGAGGACCTCGAAGGGGTGCTGCCAGGACGCGGTGCCGTGGGCGAGGAGGAAGGTCGGGTAGGCGAACATGAGCCCGAAGGTCCCCGCCTTGCCCACCCACAGCACGTCGATCCGCTCCGACCCGAGGGCGGCGAGGAGCAGGACGGCCCCCGACACCACCGCCTCCCGGGCAACGGTGGCGGCGCCGAACCAGACGGGCACGGCCCCCACCACGATCACCGACAGGACGCCGGTGAGCACGAGGACGCGGTCGGCGACGGGGTCGAGGACCTTGCCCAGGGTCGAGACCTGGTGCCAGCGCCTGGCGGCGAAGCCGTCCACCCAGTCGGTGGCGCCGAGGACCCCGAGGAGGACGGCGGCGGCCGTCTGCCGGTGGGCGCCGAAGAGGAGCCAGACGAACACCGGCACGCAGGCCAGCCGGGCCGTGGTGATCAGGTTGGGGACGGTGAGGATCCGAGCCAGGGAGGGGTCGTCCCCGGCGGCGGCCGGGAGGACGGCGGGGTCTCCGGCCGGCTGCGCTGGAGCCGGGACGGCGGGCGGGACGGCGCCGCCTGCTCGTCCGCCGCCCGTCAACTCTCGACGGTCCAGGTGCCGCCCGACCGCAGGAGGGCCTCGAGGTCCCCCGGGCCCCGGCGCTCGGCGGCGTCGAGGAGCTGGCGGGACATGGCCTCGCCGTACTCGGGACGGTCGACGGCCCGGAAGACGCCGATGGGGGTGGGCTCGAAGGGGCCCCGGGCCAGGCGGGACAGGGCGAAGGCGAGGCCGGGGTCCTCCCGCTGCTCGTCGTGGACGAGGATCGCCTCTTCACCCACCTCGGCCACCTCGGCGATCCGCAGGCGGCCGTCGGGCGAGGCCACCACGCCGTGCTCGGCCTCGGGGCCGAACCGGATGGGTTCGCCGTGGACGAGGGGGATGAGGTGCTCGGCCCGGGCGTCGCGGCCCGTGATCCGCTCGAAGGCGCCGTCGTTGAAGACGTTGCAGTTCTGGTAGATCTCGACGAAGGCGCTCCCCCGGTGGGCATGCGCACGCCGGAAGATCTCCTGCATGTGCTTGCGGTCCATGTCGTGGGTGCGGGCCACGAAGGTCGCCTCGGCACCGAGGGCCAGGCTGATGGGGTTGAAGGGGGTCTCGAGCGATCCGAAGGGCGTCGACTTCGTGACCTTGCCCTGCTCGGAGGTGGGCGAGTACTGGCCCTTGGTGAGGCCGTAGATCTGGTTGTTGAACAGCAGGATGGTGATGTCCACGTTGCGCCGCAAGGCGTGGATGAGGTGGTTCCCACCGATGGAGAGGGCGTCGCCGTCACCGGTGACGACCCAGATGTCGAGGTCGGGCCGGGTCACGGCGAGGCCGGTGGCGATGGCCGGGGCCCGGCCGTGGATTGAGTGCATCCCGTAGGTGTTCATGTAGTACGGGAAGCGCGCCGCGCAGCCGATGCCGGAGACGAAGACGGTGTCCTCCCGGCGGACGCCGAGGTCGGGGAGGAGCATCTGGACGGCGGCGAGGATCGAGTAGTCCCCGCACCCGGGGCACCACCGGACCTCCTGGTCCGACGACCAGTCCTTGCGGGTGGTGACCGGGACGGCGGTGTCGGTCAACTGGAGACGTCCTCCTTGGGGGCCGTGGTGGCCGGGTCGACGCCGAGGAGCTCGAGGATGGCCGCCTCGATCTCGGCGGCCCGGAAGGGCTGGCCCTGGACCTTGGTGAGCGACCGGGCGTCCACGAGGAACTCGGCCCGCACCAGCCGGACGAGCTGGCCCAGGTTGGCCTCGGGGACGAGCACGGCGGGATAGGCCCGCAGCACCTCGCCCAGGTTGGGCGGGAAGGGGTTCAGGTGGGTGAGGTGGGCGTGGGCCACGGCCAGGCCCCGGGCCCGGATCCGGCGGACCCCCGCCGCGATGGCCCCGTAGGTCGAGCCCCAGCCCAGCACCAGCACCGGGGCGCTGCCCGGGCCGCCCTCGTCGTCCACGTCGACCGGCGGCAGGGAGGCGGCGATGCCGGCCACCTTCTTCGCCCGGAGGTGGACCATCCGCTCGTGGTTGACGGGGTCGTAGGAGACGTCCCCGCTGCCGTCGGCCTTCTCGAGACCGCCGATGCGGTGCTCGAGGCCCGGGGTGCCCGGCACGGCCCATGGCCGGGCCAGGGTCTCGGGGTCGCGCTCGTAGGGCTGGAAGGCGCGGCCGTCGCCCTCCCCCGGGGCCGGGGCGAAGGCCGGGTCGACGGCGGGCAGGCCGGCCACGTCGGGCAGGCGCCATGGCTCGGAGCCGTTGGCCAGATAGCCGTCGGAGAGGAGGATCACCGGCGTGCGGTAGGTGACGGCGATCCGGACCGCCTCCATGGCCGTCTCGAAGCAGTGGGAGGGGGTCCGGGCCGCCACGATGGGCACCGGGGACTCGCCGTGGCGGCCGTACATGGCGTGGAGGAGGTCGGACTGCTCGGTCTTCGTGGGCAGGCCCGTCGAGGGGCCCCCGCGTTGGATGTCGACGACCACGAGAGGGAGCTCGAGGCTCACCGCCAGCCCGATCGACTCGGCCTTCAGGTCGATGCCCGGGCCGCTCGTCGTGGTCACCCCGAGCGACCCCCCGAAGGCGGCGCCGATGGCGGCGCCGATACCGGCGATCTCGTCCTCGGCCTGGAGAGTCCGGACGCCGAAGTGCTTGTGCTTGGAGAGCTCGTGGAGGATGTCGGAGGCCGGGGTGATCGGGTAGGAGCCGAGGAACAGCCCCAGCCCGGCCCGGTGGGAGGCGGCGATGAGCCCCCAGGCCAGGGCCGTGTTACCGGTGACGTTCGTGTAGGTGCCCGGCTCGAGCGGCGCCGGGCGCACCTGGTAGGTCGACTCGAACAACTCGGCGGTCTCGCCGAAGTTGTACCCGGCCCGGAAGGCCCGGGTGTTGGCGTCGAGGACGAGGGCGTCGGCGGCGAAGCGCTTCCCGATCCACTCGAGCGTCGGCTCCACCGGCCGGCTGTAGAGCCAGCTCACGAGTCCCAGGGCGAAGAAGTTCTTCGACCGCTCGGCGTCGCGGGGCTTCACCCCCGCCTCCTTGCCCACCTCCATGGTGAGCGACGTCATGGGCACCTCGTAGACGGTGTACGAGGCGAGCGACCCGTCGGTGAGCGGGTTGGAGGCGTAGCCGGCCTTCTCGAGGGACCGGTCGTCGAAGCCGTCGACGTTCACGATCAGGATCCCCCCGGCCGTGACCGCCCCGATGTTGGCCTTGAGGGCGGCGGGGTTCATGGCCACGAGGACGCTGGGGGCGTCGCCCGGGGTGAGGATGTCGTGGTCGGAGATGTGGACCTGGAATGCCGAGACGCCGGCCAGGGTGCCGGCCGGGGCCCGGATCTCGGCCGGGAAGTCGGGCAGGGTGGCCGTGTCGTTGCCGAACAGGGAGCTGGCGGCGGTGAACTGCGTCCCGGTCAGCTGCATGCCGTCACCGGAGTCGCCGGCGAACCTGATGACGACGCGGTCGAGCTCGACGGTCTGGTGACGTGGGTGTTCTGCGGTGGTGGACACGGACCCTCCGGCCCTCGAGCATACTGCCGGCCCCCCGCACTCCCGGGCCGGGGCGGACGGCGCAGCCCCTGTGGCCGGGGCCGGGCGCCGGGCCGGGCGCCGGGGTCAGGCGATGGTCACCGCCGGGTCCAAGAAGACGTCCTGGACGGCGTGGAGGAGTTCCACCCCGTCGGCCAGGGGCCGCTGGAAGGCCTTGCGGCCCACGATCAGCCCGGTCCCCCCGGCCCTCTTGTTGACGACGGCGGTCCGGACGGCCTGGGCGAGGTCACCGGCGCCCTTGGACTCCCCACCGGAGTTGATGAGCCCGACGCGGCCGGCGTAGCAGTTGAGGACCTGCCAGCGGGTCCAGTCGATGGGGTTGTCGGTGGTGAGCTCGTCGTAGACGAGCGGATCGGTCTTGCCGAACTTGAGCGCCGGGTAGCCGCCGTTGTTCTCGGGCTGCTTCTGCTTGATGAGGTCGGCCTCCAAGGTGACGCCGATGTGGTTGGCCTGCCCGGTCAGATCGGCGGCGAGGTGGTAGTCCGCCTCCTTCGTCTTGAACTCCGGGTTCCGGAGATAGCACCACAGGACGGTGAAGAGCCCGAGGCGGTGGGCCTCGGCGAAGGCGGCCGAGACCTCCTGGAGCTGGCGGTCGCTCTGGTCGCTGCCGAAGTAGATGGTGGCCCCGACGCCGACGGCGCCGAGGTCGGCGGCCTGGCGGACCGAGCCGAACATGACCTGGTCGTAGGTGTTCGGGTAGTGGAGGAAGTCGTTGTGGTTGAGCTTCACGATGAAGGGGATCCGATGGGCGTAGCGGCGGGCCACGATCCCGAGCCCGCCCAGGGTGGTGGCGATGGCGGAGCAACCCCCGGCCAGGGCGAGCTCGACGAGGTTGGCGGGGTCGAAGTAGGCGGGGTGCTTGGCGAAGCTCGCCGCCCCGGAGTGCTCGATGCCCTGGTCGACGGGGAGGATGGAGAGGTAGCCGGTGCCGCCCAGGCGCCCGTGCGCATAGAGGGCGGCGAGGTTGCGGACGACGGGGATGGGCCGGTCGCTGTCGCGCATGACCCGGTCGGCGGCGTCGGGGCCGGGGAGGGTGAGCTCGTCGGCGGTCACGCCCTTGCAGGTGTGGGTGAGCAGGGTCTCGGCCTCGTCGCCGAGGAGGGCCTGGATGTCGGTGCCCACGATGGCCTCCTGTGTCGCGTCCTCACCCCAGCTTAGGGGTGGCCCCCGGGGGTGGGTCAGTCCGCCGACGCCAGGGCCCGGGCCGCTCGGGCCAGGCCGTCGTCGTCGACGTCTTTGTGGGTGACGAGACGGACGACGCCGGGGGCGATGGTGTCGGCGAGGACGCCCCGGGCCCGGAGTTGCCCGAGGAGCCCGGACGTGTCGGGGTGACGGAAGACGACGATGTTGGTGGCGACGGCGGAGGGGTCGCAGCCCGCGTCGGGCCACCGGTCGGCCACCGTCTCGGCCAGCCGGCGGGCCCGGCGGTGGTCGTCGGCCAGCCTCTCCACCATCGTCTCGAGGCCGACGAGGCCCGCCGCCGCCACCACGCCCGCCTGGCGCATGGCCCCCCCGAGCCGCTTGCGGACGACCCGGCCCTCGGCCACGACGTCGGAGGGGCCGGCCAGCACCGAGCCCACCGGGGCGGCCAGGCCCTTCGACAGGCAGGTCATGACCGTCGTGGCGAAGCCGGCGAAGGTGGCGGCCGGCACGCCCGTCGCCACCTCGGCGTTGAAGAGCCGGGCCCCGTCCATGTGCAGGGCGAGTCCCGCCGCCGCCCCCGCCACGTCCTCCAGGGCGTCGATGCTCCACACCCGGCCGCCCGAGGGCATGTGGGTCTGCTCCAGGCAGACGAGGCCCGGGGGCGGCTGGTGGTGCTCGGCGGCGGCCCGGACGGCCCGCACGGCGTCGCCCCCGAAGGTGCCGTCGGTCCCGTCGTCGAGGAGATGGAATTGCACCCCGGCGTTCACGGCGGCGGCGCCGGCCTCGTAGATGACGACGTGCTGGTGCCGGCCGGCGACGGCCAGGCTGCCCGGCGGGCAGAGGACCCGCAGGGCGATCTGGTTGGCCATCGTCCCCGAGGGGACGAAGACCGCGGCGGGCTTCCCGACGCGCCCCGCGTAGGCCTCCTCCAGGGCCCGCACGGTCGGGTCCTCGCCGTAGCCGTCGTCGCCGACCTCGGCGTCGGCCATGGCGCGGCGCATCTCCGGCGTCGGCGTGGTGACGGTGTCGCTGCGGAGGTCGACGAGGCCCGAGACCATCGGGGGGCGAGCCTACGAGGGCGACCCGCGGTCCGGTCGGCCCCCGCGGCCCGACCGACGGGACCGCACCCGGCCCAGGGCGGCGAGCCGGAGGGCGGCGTCGGCCAGGTCGGGGTCGGCCTCCGCCACCCGGGCGAAGAGCTCCCGGGCCCGGGGCAGGTCGCCGACCCGCTCGGCGAGGTCGGCGAGGACGTACCACTGGCGCACGTGGCGGGGGGCGGGGTGGCGCAGGGCCCGGCCGGCGCCCGACTGGGCGAGCAGGTCGATGGCCCGCTGGAGCTCACCCCGGTCGGCGAGCCCGGCGGCGAGGACGAGCCGGCCCTCGGCGAGGACGTCGGCGTCGGGCGAGGAGGCCCGCAGCTCCTCCCAGAGCTCCTGGACCCGGCGGTGGTGGCCCATGGCCCGGTGACAGTCCATGCGGACGGGGAGCTGGGAGGTGTCGCCGCCGGCGAGCTCGGCCGCCTCCTTGAGGTGCCGGGCCGCCTCCCGGTACCGGCCCAGCCGGTAGCAGACGAGGCCGTGCAGCTCCTGGACGGTGGCGGCGCCAGGCACCTGGGTCAGGAGAGATTTGGTCATCCGTAGTGCTTCGGGGTAGCGGTCGCGCTCGTAGGCCCTCGCCGCCGCCGCCAACCGATCGGCGAGCCTGGCCCCCCGGTCCCGGCCGGCCGCCGCCGAGAGCTCGTCGGTGACCTCGGCGGGAAGGCTGTATTCCTCTCGTCCCGCTCCGCCGGGCCGAGGCCCCCGCCGGGCACGGCCCCCGGCGTCCCGCGTGGTCCCCACCGGCCCCTCGTCCCGCCATTCCTCCTGGTGGGAAGGGCGTGGCGACGAGGCGTGGGTCCCCCGCCGGTCGTCGCGGCGGGCGTCGTCGGGCCGATCGTCCTGGAGCGCCCGGGCCCCCCGCCGGGCCACGCTCCCCCACCGCCGGCCCGGATCGACCGCGGCCCGGGGGGCTCCCGGCGCCGGCCGGGGGCGCCGGGCGGGCGGGCGTGGGCGGGGACCGCCCGGGGAGTCGCGCCGGCCGGCCATGGTCAGGGAGTGTACCGAGACGACTCACACCATCACCCCACGCGCTGTCATCGAACGGTAACGTTCGGCCAGATGCCGGGCGGCACGCCCGGAGATGGGGAAGGGGGAGTTAGTGCGACTCATGAACCTGACCAAATGGGCGGTCGGCCTGGCGTCTGCCGGGCTCGTGATGGCCGCCTGCAGCTCGAGCGGAAGCGGTGGCTCGAGCACTGGTTCGTCACAGTCGGTCAAGTCGGGCGGGTCGATCACCTACGCGCTCGACGAGAACCTGGCCGGCTTCAACATCAACACGTCGGCCGCGGCCGAGTTCGTCCTCCAGGAAGTCCTCGACCAGGTGTGGCCGACGGTGTTCAACGCGGATCAGAACGGCACGCCGTTCCTCAACACCGAGCTGGTGTCGAGCGTCACCCAGACGAGCACCAACCCGCAGACGCTCGTCTACAAGATCAACCCCAAGGCCAAGTGGAGCGACGGACAGCCCATCGACGCCTTCGACTTCTGGTACAACGGCATGATCCAGAGCGGGGCGTCGAGCATCACCGACATCGACGGCAAGGCTCCCGACGTCGCCTCGAGCGCCGGCTACAACCAGATCAAGTCGGTCACGGGCTCCGACCCGGCCAACGGCGCCGCCTGCAAGTCCGACTCGGTGACGGGCATCACCGGCAGCATCTCCTGCGGCAACGGGGACACTGTCACGGTCACCTTCTCGGCGCCCTACGCCGACTACAAGGCCCTCTTCAGCCCGATGGTCCCCGCCCACGAGGCGGCCAAGGTCGGGTGGAACACGGGGTTCACCGACTGGCACACCGTCCTTTCAGGTAGCTGGTACGAGATCTCCAACTACGTCGAGAACCAGTACGTCGTGCTCAAGAAGAACCCCAGCTACTGGGGCACCCCGGGCAAGCTGGACACGATCACCTTCCAGATCTTCAACGGTGACCAGCAAGCCGTCCCCGCCATGCAGAACGGCGAGGTCCAGGTGATCCAGCCGCTCGAGCTCGACCTCGCCACCGTCCAGCAGGCCAACCAGCTGACGGGGGTCACGAGGAAGCTGATCGGCGGCTTCCAGTACCAGCACATCGACTTCAACCAGTCGGACCCCTACCTGGCCATGACCCCGGTCCGCCAGGCGCTCGCCTACGGCACCGACCGCAAGCAGATCGTGGCCCGGACGATAGGTGAGTACGACCCGAGCATCGTCCCGCTCGGCAGCCGCATGTACGTCCCGGGCCAGACCGGGTACGTGAACAACGGGTCCGCCTTCGAGACCGTCGACGTGGCCAAGGCCAAGTCGCTGCTGCAGTCGGCAGGGATGACGATGGGCTCGGACGGCTACTTCCAGCCGAGTTCGGGGCCGCAGAAGGGCCAGGACCTGACCTTCACGCTCAAGTCCACGAGCGGGAACACGCTGCGGGCCAACATCGAGCAGCTGCTCCAGGCGCAGTGGAAGGCCATCGGGGTGAAGCTCGAGATCCAGAACGAGACGGCGTCGACGCTGTTCGGGACCGACCTGCCCAAGGGCCAGTTCCAGATCACGCTGTTCGCCTGGGTGGCCACGCCGTTCGTCTCGGCCAACGAGGCGATCTTCTGCTCGTACACGAACTCCTCCCTCTGCGGCGAGAACTGGAACCACTACGCCAACCCCCAGGTGGACAAGCTCTTGACGAACGGGGCGGCCGCCACGAGCAGCCAGAGCGAGACCAACGACTACAACCAGGCCGACAAGCTCCTCTGGCAGGACATGGCGACGTTGCCGCTGTTCCAGGAGCCCGTCTTCACGGTCTGGTCGAACAAGTACGGGAACATCGTCCCCAACCCGACCAACTTCGGGATCCCCTGGAACGCCAACCTCTGGGGCCTGAAGGCGTCCTGATCTCACGCGGAGCTCTCCCTCCGTCCGCAGGCGAGCGAGGGGGGACGGACCGGCCCACGGGCCAGGTTCGTCCCCCCTTCTCGCGCCCGGACCTCTAAGCTTCAGCCGTGTTGGCCTATGTGCTGAGGCGCTTCGCTTACAGCATTGTCGTTCTCTTCCTGGCCACCGTCCTCGTCTTCGTCCTCGTGGCCGAGTCCGGCAACCCCCTCGCCATCCTGCTCTCGAACCCCCGGGTCTCCCACCGGACGATCCTCGAGCGGGAGAAGCTGCTGCATCTCAACCTGCCCCTCTGGGACCGGTACTGGATCTGGTTCTCCCACGCCGTGCGGGGCGACTTCGGCCTCACCATCTCCAACCACGCCGTAGGGCCCGAGCTCTGGCAGCACTTCGCCATCACCCTCCGGATGATCATCCCGGCCACGATCATCGCCATCCTCGCCGGGGTGGGCATGGGGGTCTACGCCGCCCTGCGCAACGGCCGTGTCGGCGACCGGGCCTCGATGACGGCCAACTTCCTCTTCCTCTCCATCCCGACCTTCGTCATCGGGGTCGTGCTCAAGGAATTCGTGGCCATCCCCATCAACCAGCACGTGAACAGGACGATCTTCTACACGAGCGGGGAGCAGAGCCCGTCGCTCACCGGGAACGTCGTCCAGCGGCTGCCCGACTACGTCGCCCACACGGCGCTGCCGGTGATCACCCTCGTCCTCATCACCTACTCGTCCTGGGCCATCTACCAGCGCTCGGCCACCTTGGACGCCATCGACAGCGACTACGTCCGCCTGGCACGCGCCAAGGGACTCCACCCCCGCCGGGTCCTCACCCGCCACGTCGTCCGCAACGCCCTCATCCCGGTGACGACGGTCATCGCCCTGGACTTCGCCGCCGTCCTCGGCGGGGCGATCATCACCGAGAACGTCTTCAACTGGCAGGGCATGGGCACCTGGTTCATCTTCGGCGTGGGCCAACTCGACATCAACGTCGTCCTCGCCTACCTCCTCGTGACGGCGGTGGCCATCATCGCCTTCAACCTGCTCGCCGACGTCCTCTACGGCCTGCTCGATCCCAGGATCCGCTATGACTGACGCCTTCGTCCCCCAGACGGGGGCCGACGAAGGGGCCCGGGCCGAGCTCACCGAGCTCCCCGAGGTCGCCGTCACCGGCCTCACCGCCGGCAGTCAGCCCTTCCCGGCCGAGCACGCCCGCCCCGGCGCCGAGCTGCCCGTGGGCGACGAGCACGGGATGGGCGGAGAGGTGAAGGGCCAGTTCCGCATCGTGGCCGGGCGGTTCTTCCGCCAGCGCCTGGCCGTCACGGGCCTCGTCGTGTTCGCCCTCCTCGGGGTCGCCGCGGTGGTGACCGGCCACGTCTGGCACTACACCTACTCCCAGATCACGGGCCAGTACGCCATCGGGCCCACGGGCCAGCACCCCTTCGGCACCGACGACATCGGCCACGACCTCTTCGCCCAGGTGATGCGGGGTGTCGAGAAGGACATCCAGGTCGCCCTCATGGTGGCCCTCATCGCCATGGCCATCGGGACCACCGTCGGGGCCCTGGCCGGTTTCTACCGGTACCTCGACAACATCCTCATGCGGTTCGTCGACCTGGTGCTGTCGGTCCCCATCCTGGCCGTCCTCGTCGTGCTCGGGCACCTCGTGTCCAAGCAGGCCGGGAACTGGTTCTGGGTCGCCATCATCATCGGCGGTCTGGCCTGGACCTACGTGGCCCGCCTGGTCCGGGCCGACTCCCTGTCGCTACGCGAGCGGGACTTCGTCGAGGCCGCCCGGGCCCTCGGGGCGACCAACCGGCGGATCATCCTCCGCCACATGCTCCCCAACGCCATCGGCCCGATCATCGTGAACGGGACGATCACGGTGGCCACGAGCATCATCCTGGAGTCGACCCTGTCCTACCTCGGCCTCGGGATCCAGCCCCCCGAGGTCTCCCTCGGGACCCTCATCGCCGCCGGCCAGGACACCGCCACCACCCAGTGGTGGCTCTTCGTCTTCCCGGCCATCTTCCTCGTCACCCTCATCCTCTCCATCTTCCTGGTGGGCGACGGCCTGCGCGAGGCCCTCGACCCGAAGAAGACCCGGGTCCGGGCGTGACCGGCCTGTCGGTGCAGAGCCCGGGCGCGTCGGTGCTCGAGATCGAGGGCCTGTCGGTGGACTTCCCCACCGCCGAGGGGGTCGTCCACGCCGTGCGGGGGGTCGACCTGCGCCTGGCGCCCCGGGAGGTCCTCGGGGTGGTGGGCGAGTCCGGGTCCGGCAAGTCGGTGACCGCCCTCGCCACCATGGGGCTCCTCCCCCGCAACGCCAAGACCCAGGGGTCGATCCGGGTGAAGGGGACCGAGGTCCTCGGGGCCAAGGAGAAAGCCCTCATGGGACTGCGGGGCCGGACCATCTCGATGGTGTTCCAGGACCCCATGACGTCGCTCAACCCCGTGTACTCGGTGGGCTGGCAGATCGCCGAGGCCCTCCAGGCCCACCAGGACATCGACAAGGAGGAGGCGATGCGCCGGGCCGTCGACCTCCTCACGGTGGTGGGGATCCCCAATCCCAAGGAGCGGGCCAAGGACTACCCGCACGCCTTCTCCGGGGGGATGCGCCAGCGGGTGGTCATCGCCATCGCCATGGCCAACGACCCCGAGATCATCCTGGCCGACGAGCCGACGACGGCCCTCGACGTGACCGTCCAGGCCCAGATCCTCGAGGCCCTCAAGCGCGCCCTCACCGAGACCCACTCCGCCCTCGTCCTCATCACCCACGACCTCGGGGTCATCGCCGGGCTCGCCGACCGGGTGGTGGTGATGTACGCGGGGCGGGCCGTGGAGACGGGGCCCGTGGACGAGATCTTCTACCGGCCGGCCATGCCCTACACGGTGGGGCTCCTCGGGTCGCTCCCCCGGCTCGACCGGGACGGCACCGAACGGCTCCGGCCCATCCCCGGGTCCCCGCCCTCGCTCCTCGGGGAGCTGCGGGGATGCCCCTTCGCCCCCCGGTGCCCCATGCGGGTCCCCGAGGTCTGCGACGTGGAGGAGCCCGCCCTCCAGCCGGCCGGGCCCCAGACCGGGGGGGTCCACCTCGCCGCCTGCCACTTCGCCGACAAGGTGGCGGCCGGGACCACCGGCCCCATCTTCGCCGCCACCGCCGTCGACCTCACCGACCGGGTGGCCGCCGCCGAGGGCGAGCTCAGGACCGGCCCGTGACCGGCGCGCTGCGCACCGAGCCGAAGGCGGCGTCCTCGGGGCGCGGCCCGGCACTCCTCGAGGTCCGGGACCTCGTCAAGCACTTCCCGCTCCGGGGCGGGCGGTTCATCCGGCACACCGTCGGGGAGATCCACGCCGTCTGCGGCGTGAGCCTCTCGGTCCGCCAGGGGGAGACCCTCGGGCTCGTGGGCGAGTCGGGGTCGGGCAAGTCCACCACCGGCCGGTCGATCCTCCAGCTCCTCGAGCCGACGTCGGGGTCGGTCATCTTCGAGGACAAGGAGCTCACCAGGCTCAACCCCAAGCAGATGCGGGAGGTCCGCCGGGAC
>JAGWNV010000296.1 GCA_028872975.1 Acidobacteriota bacterium | reverse complement strand
AGGTCGTCCTCGACCGTGCGCCCCTTGCGCTGCCGGTGCACCGGCAGCGACGCGGCGGCCGTCGTCCGTGCCACGGCCGCCTCCAGCTCCGCCATCTCCACCCCGGGCACGGCGATGTGCCAGCTGCACGAGGTCACCTCCTGCTGGAGCGAGGGCGCCCCGGCGTCCAAGGTGGCGGCGGCCACCATCGACACCCCCTCGGGAAGGAGGCCGCCCACCGTCGCCGAGAGGTCCTCGGGCGACACCACCTCGTCGAGGGCGAGGTCGAGGTACTCGGCCACCGACTCGCAGCCGGTGGGGAGGGCGAGCCCGAAGCTGATCTGGGGGCGGGGCGAGAACCCGGCCGTGTAGGCGACCGGCACCCGGCCCCGGCGCAGGGCCCGTTCCCACATCCGGGCCACGTCCCGGTGGCTCGTCCAGCGCACCCGGCCCACCTTGGCGAAGCGCACCCGCAACCGGGCGGCCACCGTCGAGGCGCCCGAGACACCGCTCACGGCTTCGCTCCGGCGCCCACGGGCGGCCCGGGGAGGAGCCGCACCGGCACCGCCCCGCCGTCGGCCAGGTCCTGGCCGGTCCCCTGGCTCCCCCCGGCCGGCGGCGCGGCGGAGGCCACCACGTGCTCGACCCCGAGGCCGGTGCAGGCACCGCAGTCGTAGCAGGGCGTCCACCGGCAGTCCTCGAGCCCGTGCTCGGCCAGGGCGTCCTGGAAGTCCTGCCAGAGGAAGTCCCGGTGGAGGCCGGCCGAGAGGTGGTCCCAGGGCAGCACCTCGTCGGCCTCCCGGTGGCGGAAGACGGTGTCCTCGAGGGTGATCCCGCTCGCCGCCAGGGCCTCGGTCCACAGGCCGAGGTCGAAGTGCTCCGACCACTCCTGGAAGGTCCCCCCGGCCCGCCAGACGTGCTCGACGACCGCCCCCATGCGCCGGTCGCCCCGGCTCACGATCCCCTCGGCCGTGGTGGCGGCGGGGTCGTGCCAGCGCAGGTTCAGCCCCCGCACCCCCCGGGCCTCGTCGCGCAGGATCCCGATCTTGCGCCGCAGCTCCTCGGCGGTGTTCTGCCCGAACCACTGGAAGGGGGTCTGGGGCTTGGGCACGAAGCCGCCCACCGACGCCACCACGGTGACGTTGCGCTGGTGACGACGGCCGAGCTCGACGCAGTTGCGGGCCAGGGCCACGATGCCCCGCACGTCCTCGTCGGTCTCGGTGGGCAGGCCGATGAGGAAGTACAGCTTCACCCGGCGCCAACCCTGGGCGAAGGCGGCGTCGACCGCGGCGTAGAGGTCCTCCTCGCGGATCAGCTTGTTGATGACCTGGCGCATCCGCCAGGTACCCCCCTCGGGCGCGAAGGTGAGCCCGGTGCGCCGCACCTTCTGGATCTCCGCCGCCATCCCCACGGTGAAGGCGTCGACGCGGAGGCTCGGCAGGCTCACCGACACCTGCCCGGAGCACTCCGGGTCGTTGATGATCCCTCCCACCGTCGCCTCGATCCCCGAGAAGTCGGCCGACGACAGGGAGGTGAGGGCGACCTCGTCGTAGCCGGTCCGCTCGAGGCCCCGGCGGACCATGGCGTCGACCTGGGCGGCGGGCCGCTCGCGCACCGGCCGGGTGATCATGCCGGCCTGGCAGAACCGACACCCCCGGGTGCAGCCCCGGAACACCTCGACGTTCAGCCGGTCGTGGACCACCTCGACGAGGGGGACGAGCTGCTCCTTGGGGTACGGCCACTGCCCGAGGTCCGAGATCACCCGCTTCTCGACCCGCGCCGGCACGTCGGGATGGCGCGGGGCCACCGACCGGAGCCGGCCGCCGTCGAAGACGGCCTCGTAGCAGGCCGGCACGTAGACGCCGCCCACGCCCGACAGCGCCCGCAGGAGCGCCGGCCGGTCGGCCCCGCCGTCGGGGGCGGCGGCCAGCAGGGCCGTGATCTCCCCCACCACCTCCTCCCCGTCGCCGAGGACGAAGGCGTCGACGAAATCGGCGAGCGGCTCGGGGTTGAAGGCGCAGTGGCCACCGGCCACCACGAGGGGGTGCTCGGGGCCCCGCTCCGCCGCCCGCACCGGGAGCCCGGCCAGGTCGACGAGGTTGAGGACGTTCGTGTAGGTCAGCTCGGCCGAGAGATTGAAGGCGAGCACGTCGAAGGCCGCCGCCGGCCGGCCCGTCTCGAGGGAGAACAGGGGGACACCCGCCCCCCGCATCTCGGCCTCCATGTCGGTCCAGGGCGCGTAGGCCCGCTCGGCGCAGGCGTCGGGGCGCTCGTTCAGGATCTCGTAGAGGATCTGGAGCCCCTGGTTGGGCAGCCCGATCTCGTAGGTGTCGGGATACAGAAGCAGCCAGGACACGCGCCCGGGTCCGTGGGCGGGCCGGCGCGCACCGAGCTCACCGCCGATGTAGCGAGCAGGCTTCGTGACCCTGGCCAGGAGGGGTTCGACCTGTGGCCACAGAGCGGTCATTTGCTCGTCCAGTCTAGAGGGGCCCCGGCGGGGGCCGGGACCTGGCCCCCGCCGCTCCGGAGGCCGAAGCCCAGGTCAGTGGGGCCGTCCGCCCGGCGCCGGCAACGGCGGCGGTGGTGGTGGCCCCCGGCGGGCAGGGGGCCGTCGTGGTGGTGGCCCCCGGGGTGGTGGTGGTGGTCGAGGTGCTGTGGCCCTTCGCCGTCGTGGTGGTCGTCGTCGAGGCCGCCCCCGGGGCGGGGCACGAGACCGGGCCCGTCCCCGCCGGGGCGGCCAGCTTGGGGGCCACCTCGGGGTGGGCCACGAGGTAGTCGAAACCGGCACGGACCACCGGGGCGGCGGCCGCCTCGCCGTAGCCGCCGCCCGATACCACCGCGGTGATCTCGTAGCGGGAATTGGGCACCGGCCCGAAGCCCGAGAACCACGACGTGGGCTGGCTGCCCCCCACGTCTGCGGTGCCCGTCTTGCCGGCGAGGGGGAACG
>JAGWNV010000029.1 GCA_028872975.1 Acidobacteriota bacterium | reverse complement strand
TGGCGGCCACGAGCCCCCGCTCGCGCATGGCGGCCCCCCCCACGAGGAGCACCGCCGGCGCGCCACCCCGGAGCGCCTTGGCCACCTGCTCGACCACCTCGGCGGCCACGGGGGCCGGCCCCGGCACCGCCACGGGCTGCGCCGGCGTGCCCGCCTCGAGCCAGGAGACGTCGGCCGGCACCACGAGCGTGGCCACTCCGCCGGGGGCGCGGCGGGCGGCGGCCACCGCCTCGGCACCGTCGGCGGCCACGGCCTCGCCCGTGGTCGCCTCGCGGTACCAGGCCGACACCGGCCGGGCCAGGCTGGCGATGTCGCTCTGGAGCGGCGCGTCGTAGGCCTGGTGGTAGGTGGCGTGGTCCCCGATCACGTTCACGACCGGCGTGTGGGCGCGCCGGGCGTTGTGGAGGTTGGCGATGCCGCCGGCGAGCCCCGGGCCCAGGTGGAGCAGGGTGGCGGCGGGCCGGCCCGCCATCCGGGCGAACCCGTCGGCCGCCCCGGTGGCCACCCCCTCGAAGAGGGCCAGCACGGCCCGCATCTCCGGCACGTCGTCGAGGGCGGCCACGAACTGCATCTCCGAGGTGCCGGGGTTGGCGAAGCAGACGTCCACGCCGGAGCCGACGAGGGTGCGGATGAGGGAGTGGGCGCCGTTCATCGGGCTCCTCAGTCGAAGATCTTGCCGGGGTTCAAGATGCCGTCGGGGTCGAAGGCCGCCTTGATGCGCCGAAGGAGGTCGACGGTGGCGGGGTCGGTGAGGGCCATGAAGTACTGCTTCTTCTCCGTCCCCACGCCGTGCTCGCCGGTGATGGCCCCGCCGAGGTCGACGCCTGCCTCGAAGAGGGCGCCGAGCAGGGCATGGCGGCGCTCGGGGTCGGGCTGGAACACCGACAGGTGGACGTTGCCGTCGCCCACGTGGCCGCAGCCGGTGACGAGGGCGGCGTGCTCCTGGGCCAGGGACCCCACCCGGTCGAGGTAGCGGGGGATCTCGGCCCGGGGCACCACCACGTCGACGATGTCGTCGGCGCCGGCCGCCTTGGCCACGAAGAACGCCTTCTCCCGGGCGGAGATGAGCTGGGTACCGGCCGTGGGGGGCAGGACGTAGACGTCGATGGCCCCGAGGGCCGACAGCAGCTCCCCCAACCTGGCCACGTCCTCCTCGAGCCGGTCGTCGTGGTCGGACTCGAGGACGACCACGAGATAGGCCGACGCCCGGGCGGCCACCTCGGCGGGGACGGCGAGGTCGAGCCCGACGTTGCCGGTGATGGCGGCCATGGTGAGCGAGTCGACGTACTCGAGGATGCGGGGCCCGATGCCGCTTCCGACGACGGGGGCCACGGCCCCGGCGACCCCGTCGAGGGCGTCGAAGGGGGCGAGGACGGTGGCGGCGTGGGCCGGGCGCGGATAGAGCTTCAAGGTGGCCTCGGTCACGAGCGCCAGGGTCCCCTCGGAGCCGACGATGAGCTGGGTGAGGTCGTAGCCGGTCGAGGACTTCACGAACTTCCCGCCGGTGCGGATGACCTCGCCGCCGGCCAGCACCGCCTCGACCCCGAGGACCTGGTGGCGGGTCACCCCGTACTTGACGGCCCGCATGCCGCCGGCGTTGGTGGCGACGTTGCCGCCCAAGGAGGCCGAGGACTCGCCGGGGAAGACGGGATAGACGAGCCCGGCCGCCGCCGTCGCCTCGTCGAGCTGCTGCAGCGTCACCCCGGGCTGGACGACGGCCACGTGGTTGTCGGTGTCGATCTCGAGGACCTGCGCCATCCGCTCGAAGGAGACGAGGAGGGAGTCGGCCCGGGGCACTGCCGCGCCGGAGAGGCCGGTGCCCGAGCCGCGGGCCACCACCGGCACGCGCTGGTCCCGGGCGATCCGCAGGATCTCCGACACCTCGGCCGTCGACGAGGGCCGGACGACGCAGGCGGGGACGACGGGTGCGGCGGTGAGGGCCTCGTCGTGGGTGTAGTCGGCGGCGATGGCGTCGCCCACGAGGACGTGGGCGTGCCCCACCACCTCCGAGAGGAGTCCCGCGATGTCGGCCATGTGCGTCCCCTGCCCGCCCCGGTCGGTGTCGGGACCGACGCTACCCCCGGGTGGCGCAGCAGGCCGGAGCGTCGAATACCCGGCGCGAGTGGCGCTGGGCGATCATCTAGGGCATGAACTGGGTCGATTGGGTGCTCCTGGCCCTGGTGGCGGCGGCGGGGGTGCACGGCCTGCGGCTGGGGGCGGCCATGCAGGTGCTCTCCTTCGGCGGGTTCTGGCTCGGCCTGTTCCTGGGCGCGCTGCTCACGCCCCTCGTCATCCACGGGGTCCACGGGGCGGTGAGCAAGACGGTGGTGGCCGCCGTGGTCATGTTCGGCCTGGCCGGGCTGGTGGGCGGGCTGGGCCGGGTGGCGGGCGGCCACTCGAGCGTCCTGCTCCAGCGCCTGCGCCTCGGTCCCGTCGACTCGGGCTTCGGGGCCGTGGTGGCCGTCGTCGCCACCCTCGTCGCCGCCTGGCTGGTGGCGAGCATCGTGGTCAACAGCCGCTACACCGGCTTCGACCACGCCCTCAAGGACTCGCGCATCCTGCGGGCCATGGACAGCGTCATGCCCTCGCCGCCCGGCGTCTTCGCCCGCATCGAGTCGTTCCTCGCCACCGAGGGGTTCCCGGTGGTGTTCACCGGGCTCCCGCCCCAGGCCGTGGGGCCGGTCACCTTGCCCAGCGACGCCGCCGTGCGCGCCGCGGTGGAGGCGGTGGGGCCCTCGACGGTGCAGATGTGGGGCGAGGGTTGCGGGGTCATCCAGGAGGGGTCCGGGTTCGTGGTGGCTCCCGGCTACGTGGTCACGAACGCCCACGTGGTGGCCGGCATCGCCCGTCCCTACGTCCTCGACGCCCATGGGCGGCACGCCGCGTCGGCCATGCTCTTCGACCCCAACCTCGACCTGGCCGTGCTCTGGGTGCCCGGCCTGGCCGACCCCCCGGTGCGGATCGACACCGGCCTCGTCGGCCGGGGGACGACCGGCGCCGTGCTCGGCTATCCCGAGGGGGGCCCCTTCGCCTACGGGGCCGCCGCAGTGCAGGCGGTCTTCCAGGCCACCGGACTCAACATCTACGGCAACGCCCAGACGGTGCGCACCGTGTACCAGCTCGCCGCCACCGTGCAGCCCGGGAACTCGGGCGGGCCCCTTGTCGAGCCCGACGGCCTCGTCGTGGGCGTGGTCTTCGCCCGGTCCACCACCGATGCCGGGGTCGGCTACGCGCTGGCCACCCCAAAGGTGCTCCAGGACATCCACGTCGGTGAGGCGGAGCCCACCAGCCGGCCGGTGTCCACCGGCGGCTGCGTCTCGGGCTGACGCCGGCGCCGCCGGGCCGGGCGGGCCGGGCGAGTAGAAAGAGGTCCGTGGCGCTGCCGATCGAGGCCTACGCGGTCATCGGGGACACCCACACCGCCGCCCTGGTGGGCAGCGACGGCTCGATCGACTGGCTGTGCCTGCCCCGCTTCGACTCCGCCGCCTGCTTCGCCGCCCTGCTCGGCGACGAGTCGAACGGCCGCTGGCGCCTGGCCCCGGCCGGCGAGGTCACCCGGTCGTCACGGCGGTACCGCGACGACACCCTCGTGCTCGAGACCGAGTTCGAGACCCCCGGCGGCACGGTGCGCATCGTCGACTGCATGCCCATCCGCGAGGAGCACCCCCAGGTGGTCCGCCTGGTCACCGGCGTCTCGGGTCAGGTCGACATGCGGATGGACCTCACCATGCGCTTCGACTACGGCCAGGTGGTGCCCTGGGTCCGGCGGGTGGAGGGCCTGCTCGTGGCCGTGGCCGGTCCCGACGCCCTGGCCCTGTGGACGCCGGTCCACACCCACGGCGAGGACATGTCCACGGTGGCCGAGTTCACGGTGCTGGCCGGCCAGAACATCTCGTTCCTCATGACCTGGTTCCCCTCCCACGAGGACCCGCCCCGCCCCGTCGACGTCCGCTACGCCATCGAGGACACCGAGGCCTGGTGGAGGGAGTGGGCCTCGGCGTGCCGGTTCGAGGGTCCCTGGCGCCCGGCCGTCATCAGGTCGCTCATCACCTTGAAGGCCCTCACCTACCACGAGACGGGCGGCATCGTGGCGGCCCCCACCACGTCGTTGCCCGAGACGGTGGGCGGGATGCGGAATTGGGACTACCGCTACTGCTGGTTGCGCGACGCCACCTTGACGCTCCAGTCCCTCATGCGGGCCGGGTTCCACGAGGAGGCCATCGACTGGCGCGACTGGCTCCTGCGGGCCGTCGCCGGCGAGCCGTCGGAGATGCAGATCATGTACGGCCCCGCCGGCGAGCGACGCCTCGACGAGTGGGAGGCCTCCTGGCTCCCGGGCTACGAGGCCTCGGCCCCGGTGCGGATCGGCAACGCCGCCTCGGGGCAGTTCCAGCTCGACGTCTACGGCGAGGTCATGTCGGCGCTGTACGAGAGCTGCGCCATGGGCGACGTGGTGAGCGACTCGGCCTGGGACCTCGAGCGGATGCTCATCGAGTTCGTCGGTGACCACTGGCAGGACCCCGACGACGGGATCTGGGAGGTCCGGGGTCCGCGACGGCACTTCACCCACTCGAAGGTCATGGCCTGGGTGGCCGTCGACCGGGCCGTGCAGATGGCCGAGCAGTACTCGCTCGACGCGCCGCTCGGGCAGTGGCGGGAGCTGCGGGCGGCCATCCACGCCGAGGTCCTCGAGAAGGGGTTCAACGAGAAGGTGGGGGCCTTCACCCAGTACTACGGCGCCAAGGCCCTCGACGCCAGCCTGCTCATGATCCCCCTCGTCGGCTTCCTCCCCGCCACCGAGCCCCGGATGGCCTCGACCATCGAGGCCATCGCCCGCGACCTCACCGAGGACGGGTTCGTCCTGCGCTACAAGGCCACCGACGCCCACGACGTCGACGGCCTCGCCGGCCACGAGGGGGCCTTCCTGGCCTGCTCGTTCTGGATGGCCGACTGCCTGCACCTGCTGGGGCGCCACGACGAGGCCAAGGCGCACTTCGAGCGCCTCCTCGGGCTCTGCAACGACCTGGGGCTCCTGTCCGAGGAGTACGACGCCAAGCTGGGCCGGCAGGTGGGCAACTTCCCCCAGGCGTTCTCCCACGTGTCGCTCGTGAACAGCGCCTACAACCTGAGCGGCCAGGAGGCCGCCCAGATGCCGAACGCCGAGGCCTTCGAGATGATGCGCCGACGCCGTGGCTGGCGCCGGGGCCGCAACCCGGCCTCGGGCCACCCCCTCGCCCATCCGGTGCGGGGGAGACGCGCCCCCCGCCGGGGTACGGGGGGGACGTCGCCGGACAGGGAGAAGACGTGAAAGCGCTGACGGTCCAGCCCCTCACCGCCAACTCGGCTCGCCTCGAGGACGTGCCCGAGCCGCCCGAGTCCGACGGCCCCGTGCTCGTCGAGACGCTGGCCGTGGGGGTGTGCGGCACCGACGTGGAGATCGTCTCGGGTGCCTACGGCTGGGCCCCCCCGGGCCGGGACCGGCTGGTGCTCGGTCACGAGTCGCTGGGCCGGGTCCTGGACGCGCCCGCCGGCGCCGGCGTGGCCGCCGGCGACCTGGTGGTGGGCATCGTGCGCCGGCCCGACCCCGTGCCCTGCGGGAACTGCGCCGTGGGGGAGTGGGACTTCTGTCGCAACGGCGAGTACACCGAGCGCGGCATCAAGGCCCGCGACGGCTACTGCTCCGAGCGGTACCGGATCGAGCCGGACTTCGTGGTGAAGGTCGACCCCGGGCTCGGCTCTTCGGGGGTCCTCCTCGAGCCGGCCAGCGTGGTGGCCAAGGCCTGGGAACAGGTCGAGCGCATCGGCGGCCGCGCCCACTTCGCCCCCAGGCGCGCCCTCGTGACCGGTGCGGGGCCCATCGGCCTCCTGGCCGCCCTCGTCGGCGTGCAGAAGGGCCTCGACGTCCACGTCCTCGACCAGGTGACGAGCGGGCCCAAGCCCCAGCTCGTGGCCGCCCTCGGCGCCACGTACCACACCGGGGCGGTGAAGGACGCCGGCGACGCCCCCGACGTCGTCATCGAGTGCACGGGGGTCGGCGCCCTCGTGTTCGACGCCATGGAGCACGTGGGCCCGGGCGGCGTGGTCTGCCTGACGGGGGTCTCCTCCGGTGGCCGGAGCCTCGACGTGGACGCCGGCATGCTCAACCGGTCCATGGTCCTCGAGAACGAGTCGGTGGTGGGCTCGGTCAACGCCAACCGGCGGCACTACGAGGCGGGCGCCGATGCGCTGGCTGCCGCCGACAGGAACTGGCTCGAACGGGTGGTGAGCCGGCGGGTGCCGATCGACGACTGGGGCGCCGCGCTCGAGCGCCGGCCGGACGACGTGAAGGTCGTCATCGAGCTCGGCCACTGACGCCGTGACCGCCGCCACGAGGGAGATCGCCCCCGGTGTCGTCGAGATCGACACGCTGCTCGGGGGCTGGGAGCGGGTGACCGCCGGCTACCTGCTGCCCGGGCCGTCGCCGGTCCTCGTCGAGACCGGCAGCCAGAGCTCGGTGCCCACGCTTCTCGAGGCCCTCGACGCCCTGGGGGTGGACGCCGCCGCCCTGGCCGGCGTGGTGGTCACCCACATCCACCTCGACCACGCCGGCGGTGTCGGCGACGTCGCCCGGGCCTTTCCCGCAGCCACCGTCTACGTCCACGAGAAGGGGGCCCGGCACCTCGTCGACCCCACCCGGCTCATCGACTCGGCCGCCCGCGTCTACGGGCCGCTCCTCGACTCCCTCTACGGCCGCCTCGACCCCACCCCCGCCGAGCGGGTGCGCGTGCTCGGCGACGGCGACGAGGTCCGCATCGGCCCCGACCGGGTGCTCGTGGCCATCGACTCGCCGGGCCACGCCAAGCACCACCTCGGGCTCCACGACTCGTCGAGCGGAGTCCTCTTCGCCGGGGACGCCGTGGGCGTGCGGCTCCCCGACGCCGGCGTGCTGCGCCCCTCCACCCCCCCGCCCGACTTCGACCTCGACCTGGCCATCGCCTCGCTCCACCGGTTCGCCGAGCGCCGGCCCTCGGCGCTGGCGCTGGCCCACTACGGGCCCCTGCCCGAGCCCGAGGCGGTGCTGGCCGAGGCCGAGGAGACCCTCCGGCGTTGGGCGGCGGTGGCGGAGCGGGCCTGGCGCGACGGCCGGGACATCGCCGCTGCCCTGGAGACGGCCTTCGCCGCCGACATGACCGGCGTCGAGCCGTCACAGGCCACCAAGCTCGACACGCTGAACGGCGTGCACTCCAACGCGGCGGGATTCCGGCGATGGCTCGAGACCCGGCCCTCGCACGACCACTCGCCGGCGGCGGGCGAATTCGGGAAGGGCAGCGGGGGACTGGCATGATGACCGCCATGTCGAAGCGCGCTGCTGCACTGTCGATCGGGATCGCCGCCGGTTGCGGGCTGGCCCTGGCCGCCTGCTCCTCCGCCCCCAACGTCCCGGCCGGCCAGGCGTCGGTCGTCGCCACCTCCTCGGCCCGCCCCTCGGCCGTGATCGGGTTCCAGTTCGGGAGCTGGGCGCCGTCGAGGGTCACCGTCCACGCCGGCCAGACGGTGGAGTGGCGGTGGGGGGACAAGCCCACCGCCGTCCCCGCCAACGTGACCTTCGACGACGCCGCCAGCCCCACCCAGGTGAGCGGGACCTGGCAGCGGACCTTCTCGACGCCCGGGACCTACCCGTACCGCGACACGCTGAGCCCGGTCGCCAGCGGTTCGGTGACGGTCCTGCCCTGACGGCCCCGGGCCGGTGGTGCGCCGGACCGAGCGCCTCGGCATCCCCCTCGACCTCGGGGCGGGCCCGGCCATCGCCCTGCTCCACGGCTACGGCATGCGCCCCTGGGTCTACCGGGCCACGGCCGAGCTGCTCGCCGAGCGGGCCCGGGTCGTCGTGCCCAACCTCTTCGACGTGCCCGGCCACTGGGCGCCCGACCGCGTCGTCGACGCCCTGGCGGCGACGTTCGACGATCTCGGCATCGGGGAGGCCACCCTCGTCGGCCACTCCTTCGGCGGCGGCATCCAGCTGGGCTTCGCCGCCAGCCGGCCCGCCCGGGTGGCCGAGCTCGTCTTCTCCGACACCCTGGCCGTCTCCGAGGAATGGGGGCTGGCCGACGAGGCGCTGCGGCACCCGGTCCGGCTGGCGCGCCTCGTGACCCCGCAGGCGGCGGTGGCCTTCGCCCAGTCCTGGCTCACCCACCCGCGGCAGATGCTGTCGGGCGCGTGGTGGGGCTTTCGCAGCCGGCGGACGGCGGACATCGACGCCGTGGCCGGCGCGGAGATCCGCTCGCACGTCCTGTGGGCCAACCGGGACTCGATCCTCCGGCGGTCCGACGGCCGGGAGTTCGCCGAGCGCCTGGGGGCGACCTTCACGGTGGCCAGCTCCGCCGACGGCCCCGTCGACCACGACTGGGTCTTCCAGGACCCCGCCCTCTTCGTGGCCCACCTGCACGCCCTCGGCCTGGAGGCGCTGTCGGGGTGAGGCCGGGGGCGCTCAGGGCGTGAGCGACGGCAGGGCACGCACGACGCGGACGACCCCCACGGTGGCCGCCGAGAGGCCGGCGGTCATGAGCAGTCCGGCGCCCACGAGCACGGGCGCCAGCCCCGGCCCCCAGCTCCCGAGCAGGTTGTCCGACAGCACCCGCGGTGCGCTCGTGGCGAGGGCCGCCCACCAGGTGACCGTGCCGGCGGTGACGGCGGCCATGGCACCGAGGAGTGCCACGGCGAGCGCCCCCTCCACCTGCAGGCTCCGGCCGGAGAGCTCGAGCCTGCCCACCGCCGCCACCACCGCCGTGCACCAGGCCGCCAGGGTGGCGACGAGACACAGGGCGAAGGCGCCGCCGAGGCCGAGCCCGAGGACCGAGGTGGTGTTGCGCTGCACGGTGCTCTGGCCGTGGGCCCACAGCACCGCCCCGACGGTCGCCGTCACCGAGAGGGCGGTGAGGGCGACGGCCACCGCCACGGCGGCGCGCAGCTCGCGCCACCGGCCGGCGCGGAGGAACGAGACGAAGGCGGGCAGGGCCACGAGGGCGCCGAGGGCGACGACGGTGGCACCGGCCACGGCGCCGGCCACGACCACGTCGTAGGCGGCGGCCGGCAGCCACCGGGCGGAGGGCGGCGTGGCGGCGTCCCAGTGCTCGGCGTACTTGGCGAAGGCCCCGCCGGCGATGACGAAGGCGGGCCAGGAGCACAGCACCACGAGCGATCCCGACCGGGCCCGCCGGGCCGGGTCCCCGTCGCCGGCGATGAGCGCCGAGCGCCGGGCGCGCTCGTGCAGGCCGCGGCCGGCGAGCGAGAGCCGCTGGCCCACCGGCACGCGGCCGTCGCCGTAGGTGTCCTCGAGGAGGGCGGTGAGCTCCTCGCCGTAGCGCGACCGCCAGGTGGCCGGGTACCACCGCAGCAGCCGGTCGGCCCGCCCCCTCACGGCGCCCACGCCGCACCCCGGGGCGCCCCCGTCAGCAGTGCCCGCAGTCCCAGTCGGCGGGCTCCCACGTCGGCGAGGGCCCGCATGTCGCGCACCGTCCCGGCCAGCGCGGCGCGCCCGGCGGCGGTGAGGCGATAGGGCCGCCGCCGGTCGTCCCCGGCGGTGGCCTCGATGAGGCCCCGCTCCTCGAGGCGGGTGATGGCGCCGTAGAGGGTGCCGGGCCCGAGGGTGACGCCGGCGAACTCGCCGATGTCACGGGCCAGGGCGTAGCCGTGCTTGGGACCCGCCGCCAGGCTGGTGAGGATGAGCACGGCGGGCTCGTTGGGCCGGCCCAGTTCGCCCGTTCGAGATGTGCCACGCCGGGCCATGGCGCCAGAATACTACGTCCCACGTAGTAATGGCAAGAGGGCGGCCGCCGGAGGGACGGTGCCACGGCCGGGCTAGCGTGGGCCGGCGTCGGGGGCCCGGTCCGTGCCGTGGCCGCCGGGCGACGGAGGGGCGCTTCGGCCATGCGGCGAGGCAGGAAGGACGACGACGCGGCGACCGACCTCACCGTCGTCGCCGTCCCCTTCTACTTCGCCACCATGGGCCTCGAGTACCTCTGGCTGCGACGGCGGGCCCGGGCCCGGGGGCCGTCGCCGGCGGACTACGAGCGTCGAGACACCGTGACCAGCCTCACCATGGGCGTGGGCAGCCTCTTCGCCCCCCTGGTGACCCAGCGGCTGCTCGCCCCCCTCGTTCCCGGGAAGGGCCGCTACGGCAGGAAGCTCGTAGGGGGCGCCCTCGGGGCGGCCGCCCTCACCACGGCGGCCGACGCCGTGGCCCGCCGGTCGCGTCGGCGGGCGCCGGCCGCCCGCCGGGTGGCCTCGGCGTCCTCGGTGGCGGCGGTGGTGGCCGGAGGGGTCGCCGTCACGACGGCCTGGTGCTCGCGGACCACGCCCGAGCGCCTGTGGGCCAGGCGCCTCGTCCCCGACCTGGGCTCGGGGGCGCTCGTCGTCGCCCTCGCCGTCCTTCTGTGGGACTTCGTCTACTACTGGGACCACCGTTTCATGCACTCGAGCCGCTACATGTGGGCGGTGCACGTGGTGCACCACTCGAGCGAGCGCTACAACCTCTCGACGGCACTGCGGCAGCCGGTGGCCGAGGCCTTCGGGACCTTCCTCCCCTTCGGGGTCCTGTGCCTGCTCGGGATCCGGCCCTCGCTGGTCGAGACGGCCCGGGGGGTCAACCTCCTCTACCAGTACTGGATCCACACCGAGACCATCGGCACCGTCCCGGGCGAGGCGCTTCTCAACTCGCCTTCCCACCACCGCGTCCACCACGGCTCCAACCGCCAGTACCTCGACCGCAACCACGGGAGCATCCTCATCCTCTGGGACCGGCTGTTCGGCACCTTCGAGCCCGAGGACGACCGGGTCGTCTACGGGCTCACGAAGAACATCGACACCTTCAACCCGCTGCGGGTGGCCTTCCACGAGCACCTCGCCATGCTCGGCGACGTGGCCCGGGCGACGACCTGGCGGGAGCGGCTCTCCTACGTGGTCCGCCGTCCCGGCTGGCGGCCGGTCCTGCCGGCGTGACGCGCCCGTTGTTCGACGTGGCCAAGGAGGGCCTCGTCCTGCGGGTCCGCGTCCAGCCCGGGGCGGGGAGCTCCGCCGTCGTAGGCCTGCACGGCGACGCCCTCAAGGTCCGGGTGGCGGCGCCCCCCGTCTCGGGCCGGGCCAACGACGCCCTCCTCGAGCTCCTGGCCCGGGCCCTCGGCGTCCCGGTCTCGGCGCTCACGGTCTCCGCCGGGGTCACCGGGAGGGACAAGCGGGTCCTCGTCACCGGCCTGGACGACGTCGAGCTGGCCCGGCGCCTCGAGGTCGCCGTCAGCGGCGATGCACCCGGAGCCCGGTCCCGGGGCGCCAGGACCGCACGTCGAGGTGGTCGGCCGGGTCCCCGAGGCGGGTGAGCACCACCTCGGTCACCTCGACGGCGAAGCGGTCGGCGCCGTCACCGCCGGCGGGCAGCTCGACGGCCCGGCCCGACACCTTGGCCTCCCCCGGCCAGGCGGCCGGGTCCCCGTCGGGCGGGTCGACGCCCTGGGTGTGAAGGGCGAGGCGCGGGTCGCGCCGGAGGTCCGCCGCCCGGCGCGTCCCCGGCATCATGGCGAGCACCAGGGCGCCGTCGTCGATGACGACCTCCGTCCCGCTCACCCGCGGGGAGCCGTCGAGCCGGAGGGTGGCCATCACGTGGTGCTTGTGGGCGCGAAGCAGCGCCTCCACGGCGGCGGCGAGCTCCGGCTCGAGTGCGCAGAAGGCGGCCCAGGACGGCACTCGGTTACCCTTCCCCCGAACCCCGCACCGGCGCAAGGAGGGGGGAGACGGTGCCGCCATCGCCCAACATCGTCCTCGTCATGTCGGACCAGCACCGTGCCGACATGATGGGCTGCGCCGGCGACGAGACCGTCGTCACCCCCACCCTCGACCGGCTCGCCGCCGAGGGCGTCCGGTTCTCGAGGGTCTCGTGCCAGGGGCCGCTGTGCATGCCGTCACGGGCCTCGTTCATGACCGAGCGCTACGTGCGCGACCACGGCGTCTACACCAACTGGGAGGAGATCGCCGCCGACAGCCCCACCTACGTCCGGGCCCTGCGGGAGGCCGGCTACCACACCACCCTCATCGGCAAGGCGCACCTCTACCGCGACGAGGACCTACCCGCCCGCCACATCGACGACCTGGCCGGACGCCTCCAGGGCCTCGGCTTCGCCGAGGTGCAGGAGTCGGGCGACAAGTTCGTGCCGGCCATCCCCAACCGCTACACCGACTTCCTGGCCGGCCGGGACCTGCTCGACGTCTACAAGCGCCACCTCGCCGAGCGGGCCTACCAGGGGGAGAACGAGAGCGGCCAGAACGCCACCAAGTCCGTGCCCATGTGGGACTCGACGCCCCTGGCGCTCCCCCTCGACGCCTACATCGACACCTGGCACGGGGAACAGGCCGTCCGGTGGATCGAGGACTACGACGGCGACGCCCCCTTCTTCCTCTTCGTGGGCTTCCCCGGCCCGCACGATCCCTGGGACGCCCCCCAGGAGGCCGTCGACCGCTACGCCGGGGTCGACATCTCGATGCCCGCCTCGACGGCGAGGCCGTCCACGGAGGGGACGGGCCGCTACGCGGACCTCCTCAATTCCTTCCTGTGGCTGTCGGACTCCGAGACGATGACGGCCGACGCCATCCGGGGCATGCGCCGGGCCTACGCGGCGGACATCACCGTCATCGACGACGCCGTGGGGCGCATCCTCGACGCCCTGTCCCGCACCGGCCGCCTCGAGGACACCTGGGTGCTCTACACGAGCGACCACGGGGAGATGGGCGGCAACCACTCGATGCTCTCCAAGTGCGTCCTCTACGACCAGACCGTCCGGGTGCCCCTCATCGTCCGGCCTCCGGGGGGGTGCGCGGCGCGGGTGGTGGAGAGCCGGGTGGAGCACTTCGACGCGGCGGCCACCGTGCGGGCCATCGCCGGCGCCCCTCGGATCCCCGACGGGGAGGGCCGGTCGCTGCTCGGCTGCCTCGAGGGCGGGGACCCCGAGCCCAGGGCCGCGTCGGTCAGCGAGAACTGGGGCTTCGCCTCCTTCGAGACCGACCGCCACAAGCTCGTCGTGAACGAGGACGCCCTCGAGCCCTGCGCGCTCTTCGACCTGGCCGAGGATCCCGCCGAGGACCACAACCTCATCGTCGATCCCCAGGCCGCAGCCACGGTGGAGGAGCTCATGGACCGCCACGTGCGGCCCTTCTTCGCCACACCCCCGGCCCGGCCGCACCCGAGCCTCTTCACCGGCCCCCGCTGACCGCCGCCGCCCCGGCGACCGCCCCAGCTCGGGAGGATTGCGGTCGTGGGGAGCAGGCAGGGACAAGGAGCCCCACGCGAAAGCAGGGACCTCGGGGGGGTGAGGTCCCTGCTTCGCGCCCCCCGATTCGAGCGGATCACACGGGGTTGACGGCAGCGAACCAGCGCGTCGGACGTCTCGCTAGGGTCCGATGGCCCATCTCGACCGACCGATGCACAGGGGATCGACGGAGCGTGGCTAGGGCCACGCGGAAAGCGACCTCGCGCAGACGGACCCAGGGAAGCCTGGACCGCAGGCGTCCGACGACGCACGCGACGCCGGGCGGGGGCATCGAGGAACTGAGGGCCCAAGGCGGTGACGAACGGCTCTTTCGCGAGAGCAAGGGCCATCCGAAGCTTGCCGCATGGAGCGACCGCGAACGCGACAGCGACGAACCTGTCGGAGGGCCACGAAGAGGAGATACGTCGGGGCCTTCCAGCCACAGCTCCCCGAGCTCCTCGAGCCGGACTGGCACATCGACGAGGAGACTCGTCGGATCGGCCGCCTGGGCCTCGCCGAGGCGCGGGACGCGCTCAGGTCGTGCACGAAAACCCGGGGTGCGGGGCGACGCCAGGCCGGTGATCGATCGTGAGCGTTCCGGCGACCGACACGGGGCGGGAACAGTTCAGGATCGTCCGTAGCACGACGACGAGGGAAGTCGGGGACAGGGTCGAGCGCGAGTGGTGGCTGGACGCCAGACCCGATCTCGAGTGGGTCGAGATCTTCCAACTGGCAGTTCCCCCGGCCCGCCGAGGACCGCTCGAATGGGTGGACGGGGGCAGTCCCGACGTGATCGGCGCCGCCATCCGGTGGTTCGTCCCGAGCGCGCAAATCGAGGCGGCCGATGCCGAGGTGCGGCACCGGTTGACGGTGGCCAACGACAGGGTCTCGTCGGAGGCACGGCCCGGGCCTCCTGTCACCCCGTAGGACGCAGATGCGACGGCTCCCCATCCTCTCCTTCCTCGGGGCTGCGGGGACCGTCACCGGCAGCCGCTTCCTCCTCGAGACCGAAGCGGGACGGGTTCTCGTGGACTGCGGGCTGTTCCAGGGCTTGCGCGAACTGCGGCAGCGCAACTGGGCCCCGTTCCCCGTCGACCCGGCATCCATCGATGCCGTGATCCTCACGCACGCCCATGTCGACCACTGCGGGTACCTCCCGGCTCTGGCGCGAGACGGCTTCTCCGGGCCGATCCTGGCGACCCCGACGACCGCCGAGCTGGCCAGGATCGTGCTGATGGACGCCGCCCACCTCCAAGAGGAGGAGGCGGCCTATGCCAACGCCAGGGGTTTCTCCAAGCACCGGCCGGCGCTGCCGCTGTACACACGGGACGACGCGGCGGCATCTCTCGACCTGTTCCATCCCGTCGAATTCGGCAGGACCGTCGAGGTGTCGGCAGGCTTCCACGCCGAACTCCTCCCGGCCGGCCACATCGTCGGCTCTGCGAGTGCGGTCGTCACCGTCGACGGGGAGGACCTCCGGCGCATCTTCTTCAGCGGCGACGTCGGCCGGCCGGACCATCCGATCCTGCGGCCTCCCGCCACGCCGCCACCGGTGGACGTCGTCGTCGTCGAGTCGACCTATGGCGACCGCGTCCACGAGCCGGCGGCGGGGGCGCTGGACCGGATGGCCGAGGCGATCGCCCAGACGGCACGTCACGGGGGCACGGTGGTGATCCCGTCGTTCGCCGTCGACCGCACCGAGGTGCTCCTCATGGCGCTCGCCGATCTGGTTCGGACGGGCAAGGTTCCCCGACTGCCCATCTACGCCGACAGCCCCATGGCTCTGGCCGTGCTGGAGGTCTACCGGCGGGCGATCGCAGCGGGTGCGCCCGACATCGCCCTCGCCGGCGGCGAATGCGACCCGTTCGATCCCGCTGGTGAGCTGCACGAACTGCGCACCCCGGAGGAGTCCCGTTCCCTCAACGAGCTCGGCTTCCCGTCCATCATCATCTCCGCCTCCGGCATGGCCACCGGCGGTCGAGTCCTCCACCATCTCGTGCGCTGCCTCCCCGACGCGCACTGCACCGTGATCCTCCCCGGCTACCAGGCCGAGGGGACCCGGGGACGACAGCTGTCCGACGGCGCACGGACGATCAAGATGCTCGGCCGGTACGTGCCCGTCCGAGCCCGGGTTGTCGTCGTCGACGCCTTCTCCGCGCACGCCGACGCCGGCGAACTGGTCGACTGGCTGAAGCCCGGCGAGCCACCCGACACCTGCTACGTGGTGCACGGCGAGCGGGCCGCCGCCGACGCGCTGGCGGCACGTCTCGGCGACGAGCTCGACTGGCAAGCCGTGGCCCCGGCGCAAGGCGAGCGCGTGCGGGTGGACCGGCGCCGCTGAGCGGTCGCCCACACCCGGAGCTTCCGGTCGGACGCCGGGGTCTGTCGCGACACCCGATACCGGGTCGGCCGGCCTGCTGGCGGAGAGCATGAGACTATTTTCAAACCCTCCAGAATGTGTTCTGGCTGTACTCGAACTGACCGCCTTCTAACATTTTCCCAGGTCAGAGGACCATTTACAACCGGGTTGGGCGAATGTCGTCTCCCTGGACAACGCCTATGTCTTGTGGCCCTGCCGGCGGGCGAGCCATAACGTGTGCTCTCTACTGAAAGCCATCTCCGAGTCTCGGACCACCTGAGCCCACTCTTCTTCGGTCGCCCCTTCGTGCAGATCGCTGCGCACCATGCTGACCTCGTGGCTGGTAATGGCGTAAGCCTCACTAAGCGATGAATAGTTCTTGGTCTGCTGCCACGCTGCAATCCCCGCAGCTGACGCGGCGAGAATGCCCAACCAGTTTACGTCGAAGCTTCCCAGCATTCGAAGAAGACCGAGTAGTACCGCGACGCCCTCAACACCTACTGCAAGCAAGGTCCAAACCATGGCGCTACTCCTATTCCAGCGAGCCTTTCGTGAATACCAAGTGGCTTGATCTTCAACCCGATTGCGCCTGTAGAAAGCTGCCCGCTCTTTGCGGCTCGAGCCTCGAATAGCGTTCATGCTGGGAGTAATTGAGAAATCGGATCTGCCCGCCTCAACGTCCAGGCTCGGCACGGTCTTTAATACCTCTTTCAG